>JAISWC010000103.1 GCA_031271245.1 Tannerella sp.
GGATACGTTTTCACGTTCCGGAAGTACCAGGGGCCTACTATTCCCGGCGCCGGGTTATTATGGAACGGCCCCAGCAGGTTCTTGTTGCTGCCGATGACTTTTACGGTTACGGTATTCTCCCCCTCTTTCAGCAGGCCGGAGACGTCGACGCGATAAGGTTCGAAGGCAATCAGGCCGGCGGCCCGACCGTTGACCGACACTTCAACTACCGTACCCAGCCAGTCGTCCGCCTGCACGATGTAGCGGCCGGACGGATCGGCGACATGGAATGTCTTCTCATACAGCACGCCGTTCGGATAGAAGGGCCAGCCCTGCGCTTTCCAGCTTCCGGCAGCGAATGTTTCTGCCGGCGGATCGATTTTCCAGCCTTTGGCCGCCGGCGTCACGCGGAAATTCCCCCGTATGTACACCGGTTCGATTTCGGCGAGGACTCGCATCGGCGACGCCTTGAGCGCAAGCACATTCTCCCCCTGTTTCAAATATGCGCCGATGGGACAGACGCCCGTTTCGCGCTCCAGCCACCATGCACCGGACAGGGGTGCGACCGGATGACCGTTGATGCTGATTTCGTAGAGGTCGGGACGTTCGACCACAGCCGTCACCGCCGAAAAGTCGAAAGCGGCGGCGACCGTAAATTTATATGCAGCCGTGAAACCGCCGGAGGTGAACGTGTCGCGGCTGACGAGGCTGTTTTTGTACTGTACGGCGTTATCCCACGGATTGCCGTTTTGGAAACCGTGATATTTAAACGCCCTGTCCGCCGCATCATATACGTGCATGTCCCGGTACCGTTCTTTCCCGAGCGTCAGGTCGCAGAAGTCCACGGTCAGGACGTTGTCCGTTTCCGGGCGGACGGAGAGCGGCCTCCCGGAGGACACCTCCACATACCGGTTTACCTCTTCGGGCAGGGCATAGCCGTGCTGCTTCCGGTCGAACACGTAAAGCAGCAGACTGCCGGCCGGCGGCAGTTCGTAGCTCACTTCAATCTGCCCGTCTCCGCCCGTTTCGGGACAGTCGACCATTTGCCCGGTCAAGGCAACCAGTTCAATGGCATCCTTTCCCTTCAGCTGCACGCTTCCCCGAGCGGTTTCGGTCAGACTGGCGTTGGAGAGGAACAGTACTTGTCCGTCTTTCAGGATGCGGCGGTGATGGTAGAGGTCGCTGCCGGACTGCGCCCGGAAACGGATGCCGTCCTGCAGATACGGCGTCAGATCCGGCGAGGCGGAGGGCGCGATCAGCGTCACATTGCCCGGATCGGAGAAAAACGCGCGGATGTCTTCATTCAGCGCGCCGTCCACGTACGACGGCTGTGCATACGCCAGAATCACGCCGCCGTTTGCGGCGAATTTTCGCAGCAGGGCGAAGGTCGATGCTTCCAGGTTTTCGGTCATCGGCGGAATCACGACTTTCGAGTACGCCCGGCGACCGACCGTGAATTTTTTCCCGGACACGCTGCCCCTGTCCCCGATAATGTTTTCCGATCCGAGGTCATACTCTACCTGCGCCTTTTCGAGGGCGGTGACGAACTGCTGGAAGGTTTTTCCGATTTCCAAGTACGCCGGATGACTGTAGTGGTAGGCATAGTAGAGCCAGATGGAAGTGGTCGGTTCGAGAATCAGGATGTCGTTGATCTGCTCGCCGGCCGAGAGAGCCATCGACAGACGGGCGAAATATACGTTCAGGTCCCGGTAATAAGGCCACCAGGGCGAGTGTTCGGAGAAGGAGGGCGGATAGTCGTACTTCCGCGCCCCGGCGATGCTCAGGTGCGCCAGATGCTGGTTCATGAAGTTGACGCCCAGCGCATATTCCCAGTCGCCCAGCCGCTTGAAGTCGCGGAATGTATCCTCCCAGCCACCGCCGCCGTAGGTTTCACTCAGCGTGCGCCGGTAACCCATCTGGTTGGCCACACTGCTCAGTTCCTTGACGGCGCGGATGTTACCGAACTGCGCCTGCGGCGACACGTCGTTATACTGGTTGAAAAGCATATCGATGCCCGGCATCTGGTGCCAGGCATACATGGCCATGTTGTCGCCGCCGTCGGCCACGTTAGGCCAGCCGTGTTCCCAATAATGACCTGTGAACTTGAGGTTGTTCGCTTCGCAGTATTCGTAGCAGGGTTTCGCCCAGCGGTCGATGAAGAGTTGCAGCAGCGTTTGCGTGTAGTTGTGGCGCACGCGCTTCCAGTCGCCCGTTTCCTCGAACAGCGAGGGGAGGGCTTCCTTCAGGCTGTAGCCCCACTTCGCCTCGAACACGTCGAACAGGTCGGGCGTCCAGCGGATACCGTCGAACGGATTGATGTTCGGCTCGTCGGTAAACCAGCCGGGCACAGCCTTGCCGAACTCGTCTCCTATCCTGCGCTTGTAGCCGTCCATCGTGATTTCGATAAATTTCTCCGTCACACCGGGATACAGCAGGTCAACGTACGAAAAGCCGCCGTACCAGGGCGATTGATCGAAGTACCTCTTTTTAAGTGTATAGTACTCGCCTTTCCTGCCGAGTTCGTCCTTCATCGCGGAAGTAATTTCCCGGAACGTCCCGTTTTCTTTTTTGTAGCACAGGAACACGTCCGGCACGGTGTCGGGAAAGACTTCGTATTTCGTCGGCCGCAAGCCATTGCCCTGATTGTAGCTTTCGGGCATCTCGGCCGGCACATGTCCTCCCGCAAACCCGCTCGAATACGAATTTTCATCGTATATCCAGACAAACATGTCGAGTTGTTTTCCCTTTTCCAGCGTGTAGCGCCACAGTTCGTACCATTCGTCCGACATGTATTCGGTAATCATTCCCGGTCGCGGATGGACGAACACGCCTCCAAATCCCCGCGCCTTGAACGCCTGCATGGACGCATCAATCAGTTCGTGCGTCACGCGCGTGTTCCACACCCACAGCGGGGCGCTTCCATACTCTTTGGGCGGTTCGGCGAACCGTCCGGAGAGTTCATCAAATGCAGCAATGCCTTCCCCGCCGACGGACGAATCCGTACTTACCCGGCACGAAAGATGAGCTAACATCGCTGCAACAAGCAGTAAAATCATGTTTCTTTTCATCGGATTGTTTTTTAAAATTAGTATGCCCGCAAAGATATAACAAAGAATAGACAAACACGGCAAATTTTGAGGGAATCAACCGGTGAGGAGAGAAATGCTTAACGATTCCACGCAAGGTATAATTTTTCCGGCAGGGAATAATCAGAGCGAAATATGCGTATATTTGTCGCATAAATATAATGTAGCGTATCATGTATTTCGTTTTACTGATTGTATCGTCTATCACGGCCATCCTGCTGGTGGTAGCGGCTTTGGGGATTGCGCGGCTGATTTCGCCGCGCTCGTTCAATCCGCAGAAGGGCGAGGCCTACGAGTGCGGCATCCCAACCCGCGGCAGTTCATGGATGCAGTTTAAGGTGGGGTATTACCTGTTTGCCATTCTGTTCCTCATGTTTGATGTGGAGACGGTCTTCCTTTTCCCGTGGGCGGCGGCGGTGCAGGACCTGGGCGTGGGCGGGCTGCTGAGCGTCCTGTTTTTTCTGGCCATCCTGGCGCTCGGACTGGCTTACCCCTGGAGGAAAGGAGCATTGGAATGGAAATGAAAAAGCCCAAAATCAAGTCGATCGCCTACGGGGAATTTAATGATAACGAATACATCGAGGCGATGGCGCGCGAGTTGAACGCCCAGGGCGGCAACGTTGTGCTGGGATGTCTGGACGACGTGGTCAACTGGGGACGGAGCAATTCGCTCTGGCCGCTGACGTTTGCCACCAGTTGCTGCGGTATCGAGTACATGGCCGTCGGCGCGGCGCGCTACGATTTCGCCCGGTTCGGGTTTGAAGTCACCCGCGCCAGTCCGCGTCAGGCCGACTTTATCATGGTGGCCGGAACGATTACCGACCGCATGGCGCCCGTGCTCAAGCGACTTTATGACCAGATGGCCGACCCGAAATACGTGATTGCCGTCGGCGCCTGCGCCGTGTCGGGCGGACCGTTCAGGAAATCCTACCACGTGGTGAACGGCGTCGACGAGATTTTACCCGTCGACGTCTACGTCCCCGGCTGTCCGCCCCGCCCCGAAGCCATGCTCTACGGCATTATCCAGCTCCAGCGCAAGGTGAAACTGGAAAAATTCTTCGGAGGAATCAATAGGAGAATGGAGAGTGAAACGGGGGTATCTCTTAAAAATAACGGTGAATGAGTAATATGGAAGACTTCTTGCGGGAACGGTTTCCCGATGCGACGGTGGAGACCGGACAGGACGGGACACCGGTGGTGACGGTGAAGCCGGACAGCTTCCGGACGCTGGCGGAGACGCTGCTCGCGGACGAAGCCCTGCGCTTCGACTTCCTGCGCAGCCTGACCGGAATGGACTGGGGCGACGACGGACTGGGCGCCGTCTATCACCTGGAATCCACCGTGCACGGCCACCGGGTAGTGCTGCGCACGATGACGCCCGACCGCGAACGTCCCGAACTGCCTTCGGTATGCGATCTCTGGAAAACAGCCGAACTGAACGAACGCGAAGTGTACGATTACTTCGGCATCGGCTTCACCGACCATCCCGACATGCGCCGCCTCTTTCTGCGCGACGACTGGGTCGGCCATCCTCTGCGCAAGGACTATGACGACAGCCGCACGACCAATCCCGTCCGCATGACCAACGAAATCGCCGTTGACACCACTTCAACCTTCAAAATGAACAAAAAGGGACGGCTGGTCGAGAAGAAACAGGTCCTGTTCGAAGACGACGAATACGTTATTAACATTGGCCCGCAACATCCGGCTACGCACGGCGTGCTGCGTTTTCGCGTCTCGCTCGAGGGCGAGTTCATCCGCAAGCTGCACGTTTACTGCGGATACATCCATCGCGGCATCGAAAAGATGTGCGAAAGCCTGACCTATCCCCAGATCGCGGCGCTGACCGACCGCCTGGACTACCTCTCGGCCATGCAGAACCGACATGCCTTTTGCCTTTGCGTGGAAAAGGGGCTGGGCGTGGAAGTGCCCGAACGGGTCAAGTACATCCGCACCATCATGGACGAGTTGCAGCGGATTGATTCGCACCTGCTGTTCTTCTCCACGCTCTGCATGGACCTGGGTGCGCTGACCGCCTTCTTCTACGGCTTCCGCGACCGCGAGAAGATTCTCGATATCTTCGAGCAGACTACCGGCGGACGCCTGATTCTCAACTACAATACCATCGGCGGCGTACAGGCGGACATTCATCCGGATTTTGTGCGGCGCGTGAAGGAGTTGATTGCATACCTGCGTCCCGCGCTAAGGGAATATCATGAAGTGTTCACGGGCAATGTGATCACGCAGCAGCGGATGAAAGGCGTCGGCGTGCTGAGCCGCGAAGATGCCATTTCGTTCGGGACGACCGGCGGAACGGGACGCGCCTCGGGCTGGGCGTGCGACGTACGCAAGCGTCATCCTTACGCGATGTATGACAGGGTGGACTTCAGGGAAATCCTCTACCGCAGGGGCGACTGTTTCTCGCGCTACATGGTGCGCATGGACGAAATCGAAGAAAGTATGCGCATCATCGAACAGTTGATCGACAGCATCCCGGCGGGCGACTTCCAGGTGAAGATGAAACCCGTGCTCCGCCTGCCCGAAGGTGGATATTATTCGGCCGTGGAGACCAGCCGCGGCGAGTTTGGCGTGTATATCGAGAGCCGCGGCGACAGGTATCCTTACCGCGTGAAATTCCGCAGCACCGGGCTTCCGCTCATTGCCTGCATCGATACTGTCACCCGCGGCTCGAAAATAGCCGACCTGATCGCCATCGGCGGCACACTCGACTATATCGTACCCGACATTGACCGATGAGTATTATAATAATGATGAATGATGTTTGATTTCAGTACAGTTACAGGCTGGATACATGCCTGGCTCACGTCGCTGATGCCCGCGGGCGTGGCGGTTTTCGTGGAGTGTGTGGCGGTGGGCGTTGCCATTCTGGTGATGTATGCCATGATTGCCGTGATCATGATTTACATGGAGCGCAAGGTATGTGCCGCGTTCCAGTGCCGGCGGGGACCTGACCGGGTGGGACCCTTCGGGATATTCCAGCTCTTCGCCGACATGATCAAGATGCTGATCAAAGAAGTCATCGTCATCCGCCAGGCCGACAGGTTCCTCTACAACTTGGCGCCCTACATTGTGATACTGGCGTCGGTGCTGGCCTTCAGCTGCCTGCCGGTGAGCAGGGGACTGGAGGTGCTTGATTTCAATGTCGGCGTACTGTTTGTGCTGGCGGCCTCGTCCATCGGCGTGGTGGGCATCCTGCTGGCCGGCTGGGGCAGTAACAACAAGTATTCGCTGATCGGAGCGATGCGAAGCGGGGCGCAGATGGTCAGCTACGAACTGTCGGTCGGCATCTCCATCCTGACCGTTATCGTACTGACCGACACCATGCAGCTCAGCCAGATCGTCGAACGCCAGGCCGACGGATGGTTTATCTTCAAGGGACACGTGCCGGCGCTGATTGCGTTTCTGATCTACCTGATAGCCGGCAATGCGGAAGTGAACCGCGGTCCGTTCGACCTGCCCGAAGCCGAATCG
>JAISWC010000159.1 GCA_031271245.1 Tannerella sp.
CGCACGTCGTCGTCACCCTGGGAGCGAAGGGCGCACTGATCTGTTCCGGCAGACAGCTGGAGTGGGTGCCTGCGGTCAAGGTGCAGGCCGTCGACACGACCGCAGCCGGCGACATCTTCAACGGTGCGCTGGCCGTCGCGCTGGCGGAACACCGGACGCTGACCGAGGCCGCCGCCTTTGCCGCCAGAGCGGCAGCCATCTCCGTCACCCGCGCCGGCGCGCAAGCCTCCGCCCCCTACCGCCACGAAGTAGACTTGTTTCATCCCTAATGCGTACCTGCCAGTCCTTATGAAAAAATTAATTTTACATCTCGTCGCGCTCCTCGCGTTCGTCGCCGGAGGAATTTCCTGTTCGTCACCGGCGCCCGAAAAACGATCGAAAAAGATTCCCGAAAAGCTGATGCTCTCGCGGGAGACGCTGAGGGACAAAATCAAAGGCGCCTGGGCCGGTCAGGTCATCGGCTGCACGTATGGCGGGCCTACCGAATTTCGCTACCAGGGCACCATGATTCAGAACTATGTCCCCATCGAATGGCCGGAAGGTTATATCCGGTCATGGATGGAAAACACGCCCGGACTTTATGACGACATCTACATGGACTTGACTTTCGTGGATGTATTCGAGCGTCTGGGACCGGATGCACCGGTCGATTCGTTCGCCTTTGCCTTTGCCACGGCCGGATATACGCTCTGGCACGCCAACCAGTCGGCACGGTACAATATCCTGCACGGTATCCTGCCGCCTGCCTCCGGACACTGGCTGAACAATCCCCACGCCGACGATCTCGATTACCAGATCGAAGCCGACTACGCCGGCATCATGTCGCCGGGAATGGTGAATACGGCGTCTGAAATTTCGGACAAAATCGGGCATATCATGAATTATGGAGACGGATGGTATGGCGGCGTATATGTGGGTGCGATGTATGCGCTGGCGTTCGTGTCGAGCGATATAAAGTTCGTCGTGTCGGAGGCGCTGAAAACCATTCCCGAAGAAAGCGCCTATTACAAATGTATGGCTGACGTCATCCGCTGGCACCGACTCTACCCGTACGACTGGAAACAGACCTGGTTCGAATGTGAACGCAAATGGAGCCAGGATGTCGGATGTCCGGATGGCGTATATTCGTCTTTCAACATTGACGCGGTCATCAACAGCGCCTACATTCTGATCGGCCTGCTGTACGGCGAGGGCGATTTCGCCAGAACGATCGATATAGCCACGCGGTGCGGACAGGATTCCGACTGCAATCCGGCTTCGGCGGGCGGCATCCTGGGCGCCATCAAGGGATACAGCCGGATACCGGACTACTGGCTCAAAAACGTAAGGGAAATCGAAGACATGCCTTTCGCCTATACGGACATTTCGCTGAACAAAGCCTACGGAATGAGTTACAGCCATGCCCTGCAGCAGATTCTGCGGAACGGGGGAACGGTCGGCGACGGAGAGGTCGTGATTGCCTGTCAGCAGCCGGTAGCCGTGCGCTACGAAAAGGCCTTCGAAGGACATTACCCCGCCGGACGCATCCCGCTGCACAAACCGCTTGCGGCGATTGATTCCGTCGTGTTCGACGGCATCGGCATTGTTTTCAGGGGCAGTGTACGGGGCGGCAAGGCCGGCTACGAAGCGCAGGTCGAAATGTCTATCGACGGGACGCCGGTCGAAACCGCTCTTTTGCCGGTCGCCTACGCCACGCGCCGGAACGACCTGTTCTGGAAATATCAGTTGCCCGCGGGACGCCATACGGTCACCTTCAAGTGGCTGAATCCGGAGAAAAACGTGTCCGTTCACTTTGGTGATGCGCTGGTATATAACGATAAGCCTCTAACGATTACTCATCCATAAAATACGGCCCGTATGAAAACAAAACAGCGCATTGCACTGTTCGCCGTAGCGTGCCTGCTTGCCTCCTGCAGCCCGAAGCCGGTCAGCCTGATTTTCGACACCGACCTGGGACCTGACTACGACGACGTAGGCGCACTGGCACTGCTTCACGCACTGGCCGACAGCGGGCAGGTCAAACTCCTGGCCACGGTGTCGTCCAACAAAGACGAGCGGGTCATACCCTGCATCGAAGTGATAAACACGTATTTCGGACGGCCCGACCTGCCCGCGGGCGCGCCGAAGAGCGAAGGCGGCGTATCGCTCACGGCCGGGCACAGGGTGAAGTGGACGGACGTCCTGCCGGCAAAGTACCCGCACCGGACGGCCAAAACGTCCGACGCGCCGGACGCCGTGAACGTATACCGGCAGATACTGGCCGGACAGCCCGACCATAGCGTCGTGATTTGTACGGTGGGCTTTTTTACGAACCTGAAAGATTTGCTGCTTTCCGGCGCCGACGAATACAGCCCGCTTACGGGAAAAGAACTGGTCGAAAGAAAAGTGAAGCGCCTTGTTTCGATGGCCGGGCTGTTTCCGGAGGGAAGGGAGTTCAACGTTTACTGCGACGCGGCGGCTTCCGTTGTCGTGGCGAGAGACTGGCCGACGGAAATCGTGCTGAGTGGCTTTGAAATCGGGAACGTGATTTTCACCGGCAAGCAGTTAGTGCAGATGCCGGTGAAGGACAATCCCGTCAAGGAAGCGTACGGGCTGTGCTTTGCCGAGGGTGACCCCGACGGACGAATGAGCTGGGACCTGACGGCTGCACTGGTGGCGGTCAAGGGATATGAACCGTATTTCGCGTCGGAGCGGGGAACGATGTCCGTGAACGAAGAAGGATACAACAGCTGGACGCCCTCCGCCGGCGGGAAACACCTCCGGCTGATTGCCAAACTGCCGCCCGAACAGGTGGCGGCCATCCTTGAATCCTATATGATGCATCAGCCGAAATAAATTGCATGTTTATCCTGTTCCTCTTCCGTTCCGTTAATTCTTCACTTTTCTTTCTTTTCAGAGTATATTTTGCGGTATTCCGAAGGGGGGATACCGTATTTTCGTAAACGAACGGAGAGGCGCTTAGGAGTTGAACGGCAAAATCCGGCCATAAGTTATGGGATTGAGGGATTTGCAAATGCAAAAAAGATTGCAAAAAACTTTCCGTATTGCCAAAACAGTATTATATTTGTGGCTGTAAAAAAAACAGGGAGATGAATGAAACAAGGTTAAATCCGCTGAATGATTTCCTGTTCATGAAATATATGGGCGAGGAAGGGGACGAGGAGCAGTTGCTGGCTTTCCTGAATGTGGTTTTGCACAAAACGGGCAATGACGGGATTGTGTCGGTGAAAATTCTTGACACCCGGCTGTCGGCAGATATCATCGGCGAAAAGGCCGGCATTATGGATGTACGCGCCGAGATGGACAACGGCACGAAGGTAAACATAGAAGTCCAGCTCCGCGAGGTGGGCAACATGGACAGGCGAAGCCTGTTTTACTGGAGCCGCGAGTATGTCAAAGGCATACAGGCCGGAGAGGATTACATCGACCTGCCCCGTGTGATCACCATCAACATCATCGACGCCGAACTGCTTTCGGTAAACGAGGTTCATGCAAGTTTCCACCTGTGGGAAGACAGTCATAAGGAATACATGCTCACAGACATTCTGGAAATACATTTCATCGACATGGTCAAGTTCCGGCGTTTGAAGAAAAAGGACATCGAGCATAACCTGCTTCACCGCTGGCTGACCTTTTTTGATAAAAATACAAGCGAAAAAACAATCCAAAAAATAATAGAGATGGACACGTCAATAAACAAAGCGCATAAAAAAATCATATCCGTTGCGCAGGACAGAGACATGCTGCGTCTGTACGAGATGCATGAAAAGGCAAGATATGACTATACCAGCGGCATCAATAATGCAACAAGAAAAGGCATCGCCATAGGCGAAGAAAGAGGCGAGCAGAGAGGCATCGCCATAGGCAAACAGAAAGGCATGCAACAGGCTCGGATAAATTATGTATTAAAGGCATCCCGAAAAGGCATATCTGTTGAAAATATTGCCGAATTAACCGATTTGTCGGTCGAAGAGGTGAATCATATTCTCAATACCAATTAAGGAGCTGTCCGGCAATAAACGGTACATTTACGAGTCTGTTTTTCTATGAACAGTTATCGGATTATCTCACTCTTATTTTTTGTCCGATTCGCAAAATACTGGTGGTTTTGAGGTTATTCATTTGACACAGTTTTGAAACGGAAGTACGGTATCTCCGGGCAATAGCGCCCAGGGTATCGCCTTTCCTGACGGTGTGGATAACTGCTTCCGCATCCGTTTCATACGGTTTGTCCAATGATTTGCCGGTGTCGGTCTCCGTAAGTTTTGTCGCGGATCTGTTCAGGTCTCTGTATGCCGATCGTAGGGTGTTCGGGCTGATCGTGATGTCCCTGTTTACAAACCTTACGCTGTCTGACAGGGAATGTGAAAAGAGCCACCGATACGTTTCGGGCGCGTAGAAAAGGCGCGCCAGAATCGAATGGTTGGCGCCTTGCCATCTGTCGAAAATCAGCAGAGACGTATCGCCACATGCTATCATTTTGTCCACAACGCTCTGCGATTGCCGGACAGACACCCGCCTGTCCGCCGTGCCGTGAATGATCCGCAGCGGCACGCCGTTTAACCCGCAGTACGACGACAGTGTGCCGCCGCCACACAGCGCCATGGCCGCCGCCACTTTTTCGGGATAGGTACCGGTAAAGTCTATCGCGCCATAGCCTCCCAGACTCATTCCCGCCACATAAATACGGCTGGTGTCAACCGGATAGCGCTCTTCCGTCCAGCGCAAAATATTCAGTATTTTTTCCGGGTTCCACCTACCGCCCGGGTTTTGGGGCGCAATGATATATGCGTCTATTGTCCTGCCCTTTTCGATAGCGTCAATACAGCCGTACCTTCTGACTCTGTACAGGTTTCTGCCGCATAAACTCGCCCCGTGAAGAAAAATTACAAGTGGTTTTCTTGTTTTGATGCTGTCATTTACGACTGCGGCGCTGTTATTTACGGCTGCGGCGCTGTTATTTGCGGCTGCGGCGCTGTTATTTGTGACTACGGCGTTGTTATTTGCAACTGTGGCGCTGTTATTTACGACTGCGACACTATCCTTTACGACGATGCTGACATTCCCTGCCGGCATATAAAGCCAGAACGGGTATCCGTTCTCGACGCTGTCGCGAACGGCGATAAGATGCTGAGCTTCAGCAATCGCCGGCAGTGCGCATATTATTAAAATGATCATTCGTTTCATTCAATACTTAACTTATAAATTTCGCGTCCTCTCGAACCGATTACAATTTTGTTACCTGTTATAACCGGAGAAGATTCGAAATTATTGCCTGTTTTTTGAGTTAAAACCACTTTTCCCGTTTTGCCTTCTATGATATAAACATGGCCGTCGGTATCGGCTGTAAAGACAAACATCTCATTTTCCCTGTTGTAAATTGCCACGGGCGACGACCAGGCATACCGCTTCAAAGGCACACGGTAAACGATTTCGCCGGTATGTTTGTTCAATGCCACAAACTCACCCCGGCCTGCGGGGTCGTTGATGACGAAGTTTGGAAAAAGCATGTCCGGACAGTTGCCGCCGCCAAGCAGGGGCGTAGCAAACATTCCGCCGTCGAAGGTTTTATCTTCCCGGTTCATCTTTGGAGGCGCATCATGCGCAGGTTTTCCGGCGCTCAAAAGAAAGGCGCACGGACGTCGGGGGAGATTACCCTGACGCCGTGCGCCTTTCTTTTTGCGCGGCTGTCGTTACTTCGCCTTCTTTTCCGGCCTTTTGAAGTTGCACGACAACTTGCCCATCGACGTATCCGCCGAACCTTTTATGACGCCCTTGTCGTCCCAGATGACCACTTTCACGTATTCACCCACGTACAGGTTCGCCGACAGTTTACCGTCTTTCTCGGTAAATTTCTGCTCTTTGATATTGATATCGCCACCTTTGACGTCGACTACAATCGTC
Organism: Tannerella sp.; assembly: GCA_031271245.1. Taxonomy (GTDB): domain Bacteria; phylum Bacteroidota; class Bacteroidia; order Bacteroidales; family Tannerellaceae; genus Tannerella. The sequence continues at coordinate 5,905 of JAISWC010000159.1, forward strand.
TTGTCTTTTTCCCTGATGTCAAGGGTATAGTTTTGATATCCCGAAGGTGCGTCGGGGATGGTAATTTCCCATTTGCCCTTCACCTTGCTTTTCAGATCGTCGGCGGCATTCGCTTTGACGGCCGACAGACACAGCAGGCACACGCCCGCTAACATTACATACATAGTTTTCATTTGACTAAAACTTAAATTAATAATTGGTGATTATGTAATTAAAAACCGGCTTTTCCTCCGCCGGAGGGAGACGGCCGTCGGATCGCAGCCATCTCTTTTCCCGGCAGATTCGGAACCGTTTTACTTTTTCAGATTCGGATTCAACAACACATCTTCTTCCGGAATGGGCAGGAAATAACTCTCGTGCGTGGGCGGATTTGCAATCTTCCATTCGTCTTTCGAGCGTCCGGGCAGAAAACTGTGTTCCGGATTGGCCGAGGCCGCGTCTTCCACCAGTTCCCGGCGTATCAGGTCGAACCAGCGATTGGCGTACTCGAATCCGGCAAATTCCCATCCGCGCTCCACGAATACGGAATCGCGGAACGCCTCGCTGCTCAGTCCGGGCTTCAGGTCGTTCAGTTGCGTCCCCACACCGGCAAAGGCGCGGTTACGCACACGGTTGATACATTCGTAGGCCAGGGCGTCGGGAGCGCCGTCGGCCATCGCCTGCGCCTCGGCATAGATCAGCAGCACTTCGGCGT
>JAISWC010000265.1 GCA_031271245.1 Tannerella sp.
GGTGATGATCGGCGTATGCACGTACAGGAATCCGCGTTCGTGAAAAAAGGCATGAATCGCCATGGCCATGTGGTGACGGATGCGGAAAACGGCACCGAACGTGTTTGTCCGTGGGCGCAGGTGGGCTATCTCGCGGAGAAATTCCAGCGAGTGGCCCTTTTTCTGCAGGGGATACGTGGCCGGATCGGCTCCGCCGTATACTTCTATTTCATCCGCCTGTATCTCCACGCTTTGTCCCTGTCCTTGCGAGGGCACTAATTGCCCGGATGCCCGGATGCAGGCGCCCGTAGTGACTGCTTTCAGCGCCTCTTCGCCAAGCTGTTCCACGTTTGCCACAATTTGCAGATTATGAATGGTCGAACCGTCGTTCAGCGCAATAAACTGTACCTGTTTATTGCCCCTCCGCGTGCGCACCCAGCCTTTCACGTGTACGGTCGAGCCTTGCGCATCCATCTTCAGCGCATCCGCGATTCTTGTCCGTTCCATGTCTGTCTTATTCAAACGCGCCCATCCGGAGCATGTTTACTTCCTTTTCATTGAGGTAACGCCATTTGCCGCGTCCCAGATTCTTTTTCGTCAGACCGGCGAAATAGACTCTGTCCAGCCTCACGACGCGGTAGCCGAGCGCTTCGAACATGCGACGCACAAGCCGGTTGCGTCCCGAATGAATCTCGATGCCTGCCTGCTTTTTATCGCTTTCGTCGGCATAACTGATGGCATCGGCGTGGATTTCACCATCTTCCAGTTCAATTCCGGTGGCCAGTTTCTCCATGTCCTCAATGGCGACTTCCTTGTCAAGCCAGACGTGGTAGATTTTCTTTTTCTTGAAGGAGGGATGGGTGAGCTTGGAAGCCAGGTCGCCGTCGTTCGTGAGCAGCAGTACGCCGGTTGTATTCCGGTCCAGGCGTCCGACAGGGTAGATACGCTCTTTGCAGGCGTGTCGCACCAGATCCATGACGGTCAGCCGTTCCTGGGGATCGTCCGACGAGGTCACGCAATTTCTCGGTTTATTCAGCAGGACGTACAGTTTGCCCTCGATCTGCACTTGCCGGTCGTGAAACAGTACGAAGTCCTGTCGCGTAATTTTGGTGCCCAGTTCCGTAATTACATTTCCGTTGACTTTCACGACGCCGGCCTGGATAAATTCGTCGGCCTCGCGACGCGAACAGACGCCGGCATTCGCCAGAAACTTGTTTAGGCGGATGGGTTCGTTCGGATCCGTCAGGACTTCCTTGTACTTCAACTGTTTCTGATAATTGTACTTGGCATTCGGGTTATATCCGGGACGCTGTGGCGGGCGTTTGCCCGGCCCTCTCTCGCCCGGACGGGGGGCGCCGCCGGGACGGTTGGGTTGCACTCGCGGACGATTATTGCTTTCATAATTGCCGCCGACCCGCTCCCGTTTTTGATACCCTCTGTCCATCTCCGGACGCATCGGACGGGGCGAATATTCCCTCCGCTCGCCATTCCCATACGGCTGAGCCGGACGTGATGACTGCTGATAGGGACGCCTTTCTTCCATATCGGACGATTGCGGAGGATAATTATAGCGCCCTGCCGCCTCCCGGTTGTCGCCGGATCTGTATTCCCCTCCGTAAGGCATTCGGCCGTAATTCGCACTCCGGCCGTCTTTGATACGTGGACGGCGTCCCGCTGTCGGCTTGCTTTCACTCGTCTGGTAGCCACTGCCGTCTCTGGTTGCGTGATAGGCCGGTTTCCTTTCATAATTTCGTTCTTGCGAACCTGCATTTTCCCGCTGGTTTTCCGGGCTGCTGTTTTTCGGATACATTTCAGTTCCTTCTTTTTCTTCTGTTCCCATTTTTTCTTACATCTAATTTGAGATTAAACTTTTGCAGTCTCACGATTGCACTTCTTATTTTCACACGATTATTGTTAATAAATATATTAAATTAAATTCCTACATAATTATGAGGCGTCACCGCCCTAAGTTCTTCTTTTACAGCATCGCTTAACTGCAATGATTGAATGAATTGCGCGATCGACTGTCCGGTGATTTCTTCATTCGTTCGCGTCAATGCTTTCAACGCTTCATACGGCGCCGGATAACCTTCTCTGCGTAAAATGGTCTGAATGGCTTCCGCCACAACTGCCCAGCGGGCATCCAGCTCGCGAGACAAAACCTCTTTTTGCAGCAACAGTTTTCCCAGTCCTTTTGTCAAACTGGTCAGCGCAATTTCGATATGCGCCAGCGGCACGCCGATATTCCGCAACACGGTCGAATCCGTCAAATCCCGCTGCAGGCGCGAAACGGGCAGTTTCATGCTCAAGTGTGTCAGCATGGCATTGGCCATGCCCAGATTTCCCTCTGCATTCTCAAAATCAATCGGATTGACTTTGTGCGGCATCGCAGACGAACCGATTTCGCCGGCCTTGATTTTCTGCTTGAAGTACTCCATTGAGATATATTGCCAGAAATCGCGGCTCAGGTCCGTCAAAATCACATTGACTCGCTTCAGTGCGTCGAAGAGCGCCGCCAGATGGTCGTAATTGGATATTTGTGTTGTCCATTCCTCGCGTTTCAGCCCCAGCACGCCGTTGACAAAGCGGTCGGCGAAAGACTTCCAGTCGTATCCGGGATAAGCGGCATGATGTGCATTGAAATTTCCCGTCGCACCGCCGAACTTGGCAGACAGCGGGATTTGTTTCAAGGTCCCGACCTGTTCTTCCAGTCGATAAACAAACACCTGTATTTCTTTGCCCAGCCGCGTTGGCGAAGCCGGCTGACCGTGTGTCTTTGCCAGCATCGGGATGTCCTTCCAGCTTTCGGCATATCCCTTCAGTACGTCAATGACCGCCTGTAATTCGGGATAGTACACCTCTGCCAGCGCTTCTTTCAGCGAAAGGGGGACAGCCGTATTGTTAATGTCCTGCGACGTCAACCCGAAATGAACAAACTCCTTGTAATCCTGCAACGAAAGCGCATCGAATTTTTCCTTGATGAAATATTCGACGGCTTTCACATCGTGGCTGGTTGTCCGTTCGATCGTTTTGATGCGGGAGGCCTCTTCGAGGGAAAAATCAAGATATATCCGTCGCAAAGTTTCCCTCATCTCATCCGTATCCAGCGGTTTCAACCGGGGCAAAAAACCGGCAAGCGTGTTGAAATACTCGATTTCCACCCGTATCCGATAGCGAATCAGCGCAAACTCGGAGAAATAGGAAGCCAGCGCCTCTGTTTGATTCCGGTAACGTCCGTCTACAGGAGAAATAGCTGTCAACTTTGAAAAAATCATGCTTCTCGAAAATTACGGGTCAAAGGTAAAACTTTTTTATTCATTACCGCGTATGATGACAACAAAAAAATGATAATTGGGTTATTTTAGGGTACATTCAGGAAATTCAATGTTACTCTCCGCCCCCTCCCAGCGCGCGATAGAGGTCAATCACCGCCTGCACCTTTTCCAGCCGGTCGCTGACGGTTGCCAACTGTGCGGTGAGGTAGTTCTGCTGTGCGGTGAGGACTTCGAGATAGGTCGCTTCACCGGCCTTGAGCAGTTCCTGCGTGTAGTAAACGGACTTTTGCAGCGATTCCGTCTGGGACGTGCGGTAGGCCGTTTTCTCCAGCGCCTTTTCGTAGGTGTAGAGCACGTCCGACACCTCGCGGGCTGCCGTCAGCACCGTTTTCTCGAAGTTGACCAGCGCCTCTTCTTCTTGCGCCTTCGTAATCTTGACCTGGGCGCGCAGTTGCCCGCCGGCAAAGACAGGTTGCGTCAGGCCGCCGATGATATTGACCAGCATGTTTTTCGGTTTGAAGAAGTCGGCCAGCGTCGCAGAACTGTAACCCGCCATCGTCCCCGTGCCGAGCGTGAGGGAGGGATAGAGTGCGGCCTGCGCCGCGTTGCGCAGTTCAAATGCCGCACGGAACTGCAACTCCGCCGCACGCACGTCGGGACGCAACGCCAGCATCTGCGCCGGGACGCCGTGAGGCAGCGGCGCGTCGGGCGCCGTCCAGCCCTCCGACAACTGCCGCGCAATGACGCCGGGCTTGCGGCCGAGTACGACCGAGAGCGCGTTCTCCAGTTTTCGTATCGACATCTCCAGTTCCAGCGCCGAGACCTGCGTGGCGTACAGCAGTGCACGGCTCTGCTCCACGGCGGCGGCGTTCAGCAAGCCGGCGTCCATCATTGCCTGCATCGACGCGGCGCTTTCCTCCAGCAGCCCGATGGCCGTGCGCGAGATGTGCAGCTGTTCGTCCAGCGCCAGCAGCGTGTAGTAGGATGCGGCGATGTTCGACACCAGCGACGTTTGTATCAGCCGCCTGTATTCGTGACTGTTCAGGTACTGCGCATACCGTGCGCGCGCCTGGCGGTTGAGTTTGCCCCACAGGTCGACTTCCCATTGCACCGCAATGCCCAGGCGGTACTGGTTGCCGACGTAGCCCAGCGGCCGCGTTACGCCGTCCTGCATACTCGTTCGCGTATGCGTGACTTGCCCCGCCATTCCGACAACGGGTAAGCCGGCGGCGCGGGCGGCCTGCAAGCCGGCTTCGGCCTCCTGAATCCGCAGCAGCGCTGTCCGGAGGTCGAAATTCGCCTGCAATCCTTCCGTTATCAACTGTTGCAGGTCGGGGTCGGTGAAGTACAACGCCCACGGCAGCGCCGCTATTGTTGTAGTATCGCCGTCGGCGGCCGCGTCGCGGTACAGACCGGCCGTATCGACCTCCGGCGACCGGTAGCGGTCTGTCACCCGGCACGACGACATGCCTGTGGCGAGCAGCACGCCGACCGTCACCACCTTAGCCGTGTTAATCAGTCCCGACCGGCTGAATTTCTCCTGTATCGTCTGGAAGATGATAAACAGCGACGGAATCACCAGCACGCCCAGCAGCGTGCCTATCAACATGCCGCCGATGGCCGGGATGCCGATGGATCGGTTGCCGACGGCGCCGGCGCCCGCAGCCATGGCCAGCGGCATCAAACCGAATATCAGGGCGAACGACGTCATCAGTATCGGGCGCAGCCGCGCCACCGCCCCGCTGACCGCCGCCTCGACGATGCCCATCCCCTGCCGCCGCCGCTGTATGGCGTATTCCACAATCAGGATCGCGTTCTTGGCCAGCATCCCTATCAGCATGATAAGCGAAATCTGCACATAGATGTTGTTGACAATACCCGTGCCGATCGCCAGTCCGCCGAAGACGGAAATGAAGACGCCCGCCAGTCCGACCGGCAGCGAACAGATCACGGCCAGCGGCAGGATATAGCTCTCGTAGAGGGCGGCCAGCAACAAGTAAACGAAGATCAGGCAGAGGGCGAAGATCAGGTACGTCTGTCCGCCGCTCTTCACCTCTTCGCGCGTCATGCCGGAGTAGTCGTAGGTGAAATTCTCCGGCAGCGCCTCGCGCGCCACTTCCTCGACAGCCTCGAGGACGTTGCCCGTGGCATAGCCTTCCGTAAAGTTGGGCATGATGGTGACGCTCATCGACGCATACATGTTGAAGCGGTTCAGCGTCTGCGGGGCGGTGACGTCCGTGACGGTCAGGAACTCCGTCACCGGCGCCATCTCGCCCGAGGCCGTGCGCACGAAATAGCCGTCCAGGTCTTCCAGTTTCTCGCGGTATTCCGGCGCGGCCTGCACCATGACGCGGAACTGTTTGCCGTAGAGGTTGAAGTTCGAGACATACATGCTGCCCACGTAGGCTTGCAGCGTCGACATGACCTGGCTGAGCGTCAGTCCGGCTTCCTTGATTTTAGGGATATTGGCCTCGAGTTGTTTCTGGGGAAAATTGGGGTTGAAGGTCGTCATGGCCATCATCACTTCCGGACGGCGGCGCATGGCGTCCAGGAACCGGCTGGTGACGTCGAAGAAGCGGTTAATGTCGCCGCCCGTGCGGTCCTGCATCTGAAGCTCCACGCCGTTGCTCAGGCCGAAGCCCTGCAATGTCGGCGTACCCATGAAGATAAACGTGGCATCCCGGATATCCGCCGTCTTCTCCTTCAGGATGGCGGCCACCTGGTTAGTCGTGATTTTCCGCTTGTTCCACGGATCCATCTTGATTTGGACGGTAGCGTAGGAACTGCCCACGCCGCTCATGAAGTTCACGCCCGAAAGGTCGGCCACGTATTGCACGTGTTCAATCCCCTGCGCAATGTCGGCTACTTGTTTCACCACTTCCTGCGTGCGTTCGAGCGACGCGCCCGGCGCCAGCGTAATCATTCCCATCACGCCCCCGCTGTCTTCCTGCGGCACGAAGCCGGTCGGGATCGTCCGCATCAGGCCGAACAGGAGGGCTGTCATGACGAGCAGCAGCGTCACCGTAATCCAGCGGTGGCCGCGCTTGCCCAGGAAATGGAGCGACTGCCGGTAGCGATCCGTCGTCGCCTGAAATCCCAGATTAAACAAAACGGCAAAGCGGTGG
>JAISWC010000019.1 GCA_031271245.1 Tannerella sp.
GTCTGTCCGGGGCAGCGACCCGGATGCGGCCGTGTACTGGCTGGCGCGGATGGTGGCCGGCGGCGAAGACCCGGAATTTATCGCCCGCCGGCTCCTGATCCTGGCCGCCGAGGACATCGGCCTGGCCAATCCCAACGCACTGCTGCTGGCCAACGCCTGTTTCGACGCGCTCAGAAAGATCGGCTGGCCCGAAGGACGCATCATCCTCGCGGAAACGACGGTCTATCTGGCCTGCTGTCCGAAAAGCAATTCGGCGTATCTGGCCATCGACGCGGCGCTGGCGCTGGTTAACGAGACGGGCAACTTGCCGGTACCGCTCCACCTGCGCAACGCGCCTACCGCACTGATGAAGGAACTGAATTACGGCAAAAACTACAAGTATGCGCATGATTACGAAGGACACTTCGTCAAACAGGATTTTCTGCCGGAAAAGTTGCTGCACCATCGCCTGTGGAAAGGTCAGCCCAGTCCGGCCGAAAGTAAACTGACCGAACGGATGCAACAACTCTGGGGCGAACGGTACAACCGGTTGAATTGAGAATTGAGACTTGAGACTGGAGAATGGAGAATGAAACATTGACTGAAAAAATACGTGAATCCTCAATGCTCATCCTTCATCCGTCGCAACTTCGGCCCACTTTTATCAGGGAGCCTTTGACCGCGTCGACAGTCAATTCGGACGGTCGCCAAACGGGAAGGCCCTTCGCAGGCCTCTATTCTCTGCAAGCCCCCATAGGCGCGGAAATCACGTAGGCGATGAGTTTCATCCTTCAAAGGATGAGATCCGTCACGTAGGAGACAAAACCCGTCAGACGGGTGATGAAGTCTGTCCTTCGACTTATGGAACCCGTCGCCTAAGTGACGGAACCTGTCCTTCGTAGGATGAAACCCATCACCCAGGTGATGAAGTCTATCCTTCGACTTATGGAACCCATCACCCAGGCGATGAAAATCATCTCCTGGGCGATAGCGGCACCCATACCGCGCGCAGTATAAATATCCGGCATTTCATTGAAAAAAAGTGAGTATCTTTGCAGCATAAAAAGACAGATGTATGGCATTAAAACGTTTTGGTGTTTCGTTGGAAGACGAACTGTTGGAGGCTTTGGACGGGTATGTAACGGAAAACGGATTTGCCAACCGTTCGCAGGCGATACGCTTTTTGGTGGAGAAAAACGTGGCGGAAAAAAAATGGCAATGCGACCACATTGTCGCAGGTACGATTGTCATCATGTATGACCAGGCGCGGCAGGAAATCGCTTCGAAAATCACCGCCGTTCAGCAGCGTTACCAGGATGTGATGCTGTCTTCTTCCCAGTATTATCTGAATGAAGCATTTTGCCTGCACATCGCAACGGTCACCGGCACGGCCTTCCGCCTGACGGAATTTTCCGACCGGCTGATTACCATCAAGGGTATCAAACACGGTAAACTGGTCATGAGCCGTGCCGACTGAAGCAGTTCATTATTTATTCAAAGAAATTTCACATGAAACAAATACGATGGTTTATGCTGTTTCTTTTCCTGTCGACCGGTTCCCTTTGCGGACGGGCGCAGGAAGACGAAACAGCCCGTATGGAGGAAAAAACGGATTATACCATGTTCCGGGTGATGACGGCCGGCACCCTGTCCACAAACGGACTGACGCCCTTCTGGATTGCGAGCAACCGGTACGGCGTCGTACCGCTGGAGGCGCATAACGGCTGTCTGCAGGCGGGTATCTTTCACCGTCAGTCGATTGGTTCGGCTGGGTGGGAGTGGAGCGCCGGCGCGGATCTGGTGGCCGCCACGCCGCGCTACCGCACCGTCTATGTCCAGCAGCTTTTTGGCGAACTGACGTACCGCTGGCTGAGCCTGAGCATTGGAAGCCGGGAGGGACGCCGGCGTTACAGTCAGTCGCTTCTGGATCCTGTGTTGAGTAGCGGCGACATGGGAATATCGTCCAATGCCCGTCCCGTGCCGGAAATAAATCTGTATGTACCTCAGTTTATTACGCTGCCTTATACGGGCGGATGGTTGCAGGGGAAGGGCAACTTTGCGGTGGGGCGTTCGTTCGATTCGGATTATATGGAATCGTTCATCCGTCCGGATCAGTTCTACGTCAAGGACATGCTTTGGCATCATAAATCGCTTTATCTAAGGGTAAAAGATACGGAAAACGCATTCCCGTTCTCGATGACGCTGGGCCTCCGTCACCTGGTTCAATGGGGAGGCTTTTCTTCGGATCCGAAGGTATATGTGCAACCCCGTTCGTTCAAGGATTTCATTCGGATTGTGCTGGGACAGTCGGGCGATGCGAATGCTACCCTGTCCGATCAGATCAACGTGCTTGGCAGTCATTACGGCACGTACGACTTTCATCTGGGCTACGAAAAGGAAGGTCTGGCCGTGAAAGCCTATCACCAGCATTTTTTCGACGACGCTTCGGGAATGGAACTGAACAACGGCACGGACGGTTTGTGGGGAATACAGGCAGACTTTCCGCAATTTGCCCCTCTCCGCAAGGTGGTATTCGAGCGTCTTGTCACGCTGAATCAGAGCGGCCCGTTTCATTTCATCGACTATGATCACAGCAAATATCCGGGCTTTGGCGGCGGCGCCGACGATTATTACAATAATGGCGAATATCCTGCCGGACATGCCTATTTCAATCGCGGAGCCGGTTCGCCGCTGCTGATTTCGCCCGAGTACAATGCCGACGGGACGCTGGGCTTCAAGCATACCCGCGTCCGTGCGTGGCATCTGGGCGCCGAAGGCGCTTTGACCCGGGCGCTCTCCTGGCACATTCTGCTCTCGACTGTCGAAAGTTTCGGAAGACCTTACAAACCGACACTAAAAAAAATAACGGGCGCCTTTTTCCTGACGGATTTCAGCTATGCCTTCGCCGGCGACTGGACACTTTCCGTCGCTTTGGCGGCCGACCGAGGCGCGCTGACGGGGAATCATACGGGATGCAGCGTATCTGTCGTCAAACGGGGACTGATCCGGTGACGGGTTATTTCACCCAGAACCACTGGAACTGTATCTCGCTGTTTTTCCCGGGAGCAATCTCAAATTCCAGTTCGTAGATGCCTTCTTTCGGGAAACGGATCGTTCCCAGCCGGTGCGAAAGAAAACGGTCGATCACCCAGTTCGAATTGGGTTCGCCGACGGTTTTTCCCGTTGGCTCGACGGTATGTGTGATCTTTGTGCCGGGCACCAGGCACGTGATCTTTCCGTCGGCCGTTTTTCCCTGAAAACTGTAGGACACGTCCACCGTCCGGTCGCCGGCCCGGTCAATGTAGATCCGCCATTTCAGGCGCTGAGGCGCGGTTTTTATCACCGCGTGGGAAGGCACTGTTCCGTCGCGGGCTTTCCGCACGGTCTGGAGGGGCGTGTCGTCCGACCGGTTGTCGTATGTCAGGGAATATCCGCCGCCGGTCGACATGCCGGCCAGTCCTTGTTCGGTCTCCGGGATTCCGTCGTATTCCGCCACGACGACGGAAACATAACTGTCCGGT
>JAISWC010000025.1 GCA_031271245.1 Tannerella sp.
GGCCGACCTGTTTATCTCCATTCATGCCAATTCGATGCAAAAAGGGCATCAGAAAGTGAGGGGCACCGAAACGTATACCCTTGGACTGGCTCAAACCGAAGAAAACCTGAACGTAGCCATGCTGGAAAACTCCGTGATTCTGATGGAAGACAACTATATGCAGCGCTATGGCGGATTTGATCCCAATTCCTCGGAATCCTACATTATCTTTGAGTTCATGCAGAACAAGCATCTGGAGCAAAGCATCTCGTTTGCATCCGAAATACAGAAAGCCTTTTCGTCGGCTAAACGTGTGAACCGGGGTGTACGGCAGGCCGGGTTTCTGGTACTGAGAGCTACCAATATGCCCAGCGTACTGGTAGAACTTGGATTCATCTCCAATCCGGACGAAGAACGCTTCATGCGCTCCAATGACGGACAGAACCAGCTGGCCCGGGCCATTTACGGCGCATTTACCAGGTACAAGAAAGAACAGGACATGAAAAAAGGTATCTATTCGCAGGCCGGAGACGCCCGTAAGGTTGATTTGCCGCCGGCCGAAGTAAAGCAGCCGGAAACGGTACAGCCACAGCCTGTCCGAAACAGGCCGGAAACAGCCACTTCCGGGACTCCCGACGCCCCGACGGGACAAGTCGTTTACAAGATACAGATCCTGTTGTCCGACCGGAAACTCCCGGCCCATTCGCCGCTGCTGAAAGGATACAAAGCCAACTGCTATGTGGAAGGGAAAGTATATAAATACACGTATGGAGAATCTACCGATCAAAAGGTGATCCAGCAATTACTCAAACAGGTATCCAAAGATTTCAAGGATGCCTTTATCGTCCGTTTCAAAGACGGGAAAAGAATAAAATAAAGAATCAATAAAAAGACAGACAGATGAAAATAAAACTTACGAAAGAAATGATCATAGGCCTCGCGGTCATCATAAGCCTTACACTCTTATATACAGGTGTGAATTATTTGAAAGGCATCAATTTGTTTAAACCGGTCAATCATTATTTTGTCACCTGTTCAAACGTAAAGGATGTGACCGTCTCCACGCCCGTTTACATAGACGGTTTCAAAGTCGGATTAGTCCGAAGCATTGCGTATGACTATTCCTCCAGCGGTAAAATCAGTGTGGAGATCAGCCTTGAAAAAAGCATGAGAATCACCAAAGGCAGTTATGTCTCGATAGAGAAAACGCTGCTGAGCGGTGCGGAACTGCATATCCACCTGAATACGTATGTGGACGAATATCTGAAATCCGGCGCCAGCCTTGAAGGAAGGATGCCGGAAGACATGATGAGCACCGTACAGCAGAAAATCCTTCCGCAGATTTCGGAACTGATTCCGGCACTGGACTCCATTCTCCACGGCCTGCAGGAACTGGTCAATCATCCGGCCCTGTCGCAGTCGCTGAATCACATTGAAAATACAACGGCTCAGCTGGAAATTTCTTCCCGCCGGTTAAACCGCCTGCTGGGAGACGACCTTCCAGTGATTGTCGGCGATCTGAAAACAACGAGCAGCAATTTCGTCCTGCTGAGTGAAGAAATGAAAAACCTGAACCTGACTGCCAGCGTCAATTCCCTGAATCTGACGCTCGACAATCTGAACACAATGACTACCCGGCTCAATGCGCGAGACAATTCGTTAGGGTTGCTGCTGAATGATACTTCCCTCTACAGAAATCTGAATCTGACACTCGACCATCTTTCAGGTTTGCTCATTGACATCAAACAACATCCCAAAAGATATGTTCATTTTTCATTGTTTTAATCCGTCAGGAGAGACAGCTTAATGTTTTTACATAAGCCACAAATAGTTATTTATGAAGGCGATGCGGAGATTAAAATCCCCGAAACAAATTCGGCTCGACCCTTTTTCATCGAACTTCTTATTTGGAGTAATTCTATTTAACGGGGGAAAGATGATTTTTTTTGAAAGATACCAAGCCTTTGATTTGTGGGGATATTTGACGAACGATAACAATCTAACGGAAAAAAACGAAATCTATCCTGCCCAGCCGGGAAAGCCAATTTATCATCGAAAGAAATTTTTTCTGCCCCGCTAAAAAGGATACTATTAAGTAAATACAAACATATTGCTAATAATCAGCGGCGTATAAAAATGTAAAATATCCACGGGGTATCGGAATTTTGTTTCTTGTGAAAAAAAATCGACCTTTGCGAGACTATTGTGTATATGAATTATAAAGATGTTTTTTTAAAAGAAATGCAACCTAATTATCTGTCATTGTGGAATAAAAGTTTGGAGATTATCAAGGACATTGTCTCTGAAGTGGCTTACAGGACGTGGTTTCTTCCCATCGTACCCATATCGTACGAGGATAAGAAATTCACGATACAAGTGCCAAGCGAGTTTTTCTATGAGTATCTGGAAAAAAACTACGTGAATGTGTTGAAGATGACGCTGTTTCGTGTTTTCGGAGAAGGCGTTATCTTGAATTACAGGGTCGTCATGGAAAAATCCGGGAAAAACGGAACGATAGATTATCCTGCCACGAACGGCCATGCGGTATTGAATACTCAATCGTCGATCGACCTCAGAAAGGGGCCGCGAGTCTATGAAGGATATCTGCCGCAGGATTTTGACTGCCAGTTGAACTCCAAATACACGATTGATACTTTCTTTGAAGGAATGAGCAACAAACTGGCGCGCAGAGCCGGCGAAACTGTTGCCGACAACCCGGGAAAGACGACCTTCAATCCCCTTATGCTGTATGGCCATTCCGGCGTTGGCAAAACGCATCTGTGCCACGCCATCGGATTGCGTACAAGAGCATTGCATCCGGAAAAAAAGGTTTTGTTCGTATCGGCCAATGTCTTTCAGAGGCAATATACGGATGCGGTGCGGAAAAATACGACCAACGACTTTCTGATGTTCTATCAGAGCCTTGACGTATTGATTCTGGATGATATTCATGAACTCGTCGGTAAACAGCAAACGCAAAACACCTTTTTCCATATTTTCAATAACCTGCATCAATTGGGCAAACAGCTGGTAATGACCTCCGACAAGGCGCCGGTGGAAATTCTCGGCATGGAAGAACGGTTGCTCACGCGCCTGAAATGGGGACTGACCACGGAAATTGCACGGCCTGACAAAGCGCTGAGAAAAAAGATTCTCCAAAAGAAAATCGAATCCGAAGGGCTTGTTTTCAAGGAGGATGTAATTGACTACATCGCCGAACACGTGACGGACAATATCCGCGATCTGGAAGGCACACTGGTGTCTTTGATGGCTCACTCCGTAATCAACAACCGGGAAATAGATATCGCACTGGCGCGCCAGGTAATCAAACAGACCGTATCTGCCAAACCGGCGGAATCCCTGTCCATCGAAAAAATCCAGAAAGTAGTCTGCGATTACTTCCATCTGGAACAGGAATTGATCCATTCACCCTCCCGAAAACGGGAAATCGTTATGGTGCGTCAAATTATCATGTATCTGGCCAAAGAATATTTGCATGTGTCGCTTTCGTATATCGGAAAGGTCGTGGGAGGCAAAAACCATGCAACCGTACTGTATAGCCACAATGCGGTAAAAAATCAGAAGGAAATCGACAAAGCGTTTCGTTTCAAAATGGACACCCTCGAAGACTCACTGAAAAAATAACCGAGACAAGCCAGAGAAATGGATTTAACAACGTACACGTTCGACGAAGCCAACCGGGCTTCGCTTGATTATTTTTGCGGCGACGAACTGGCCGCCAAGGTTTGGGTGAACAAATATGCGCTGAAGGATGCCTTCGGAAATATTTACGAAAAAACGCCGACCGACATGCATAGACGTCTGTCGAGCGAAATCGCCCGCATTGAAAAAAAGTATCCGACTCCCCTGTCGGAACAGGAACTGTTTGATCTGTTCGATCATTTCCGGTACATTGTTCCGCAGGGCAGCCCCATGACCGGTATCGGAAACAATTTCCAGATCGCCTCGTTATCGAACTGTTTTGTCATCGGACTGGAAGGAGATGCCGATTCATACGGCGCCGTAATTCGGATCGACGAAGAGCAGGTGCAGTTGATGAAACGACGGGGAGGCGTCGGACACGACCTGTCTCACATCCGTCCGAAAGGTTCGCCCGTCAAGAACTCGGCGCTGACCTCCACCGGTCTGGTGCCGTTCATGGAACGATATTCCAATTCCACGCGCGAAGTAGCGCAGGATGGCCGTCGCGGTGCGCTGATGCTGAGCGTATCGATTAAACACCCTGACGCCGAATCGTTTATTGATGCCAAAATGACGGAAGGCAAAGTCACGGGCGCCAACGTATCCGTAAAAATAGACGACGAATTTATACAGGCGGTAGTGAACGGTACGCCATACCGGCAGCAATATCCGATTGACTCATCCCATCCGACAACGTCTAAAACCATAGATGCGTCCGCATTATGGAAAAAAATTATCTACAACGCATGGAAATCGGCAGAGCCGGGCGTACTTTTCTGGGATACCATCCTCCGGGAATCGGTGGCAGATTCGTATACCGACCAGGGATTCCGCACCGTATCCACCAACCCATGCGGCGAGATACCGCTTTGCCCCTACGACAGTTGCCGCCTGCTGGCCATTAACCTGTATTCTTATGTGGTTCGTCCCTTTACGAAAGACGCCCGTTTTGATTTTGATCTCTTCAAAAAACATGTAGCGCTGGCTCAGCGAATCATGGATGATATTATCGACCTGGAAACAGAAAAAATCGACCATATTCTGGAAAAAATCGACAGCGATCCTGAATCATTGGAGATCAAACGGGCTGAGCGATTCCTGTGGGAAAAAATCCGAAAAAAAACGCTGCTGGGTCGTCGCACAGGCGTGGGAATCACGGCCGAAGGCGATATGCTGGCAGCATTGAACTTGCGATACGGCACGGAAGCCGCAACCGATTTTGCCGAAAACGTTCAGCGGACACTCGCCCTGGCTGCTTACGCATCGTCCGTTCTGCTGGCCAAGGAACGCGGCCCGTTTGAGATTTATGATGCCAAACGGGAAGAAAACAACCCGTTTATCAGTCGCCTGAGAAAAGAAGACGAAACACTGTACAGGAATATGATGACGTATGGACGCCGGAACATTGCCTGTCTGACCATTGCGCCCACGGGTACAACGAGCCTGATGACACAAACGACTTCCGGTATCGAACCGGTTTTCCTTCCGGTTTACAGACGTCGCCGGAAAGTGAATCCGAACGACACGGCGATTCGAATCGACTATGTGGATGAAACGGGAGACGCTTTTGAAGAATACACCGTGTTCCATCACAAGTTCATGACCTGGATGCAGGCCAACGGCTACTCAACCGAACATCCGTATACGTCGGAAGAAATTGAGGAATTGGTTAAGAAATCACCCTACTACAGGGCGACCTCCAATGATGTGGACTGGGTGCAGAAAGTAAAGATGCAGGGACGGATTCAAAAATGGGTCGATCATTCGATCAGCGTAACGATCAATCTGCCCGGCGACGCTTCCGAAGAATTGGTCAACAAACTGTACATTGAAGCCTGGCGTTCAGGTTGCAAAGGCTGCACGGTCTATCGCGAAGGCTCCCGTTCCGGCGTATTGATAGCGGAGAAAAAGAAGCAAACAGCCCATCCGAAGCCGCCCGCCATCGTGACCGTCCGGCCGCGGGAACTGGAAGCGGATGTGGTTAAATTCCAGAACAACCGCGAAAAATGGATCGCCTTTGTCGGACTGCTGAACGGCCGGCCGTATGAAATATTCACCGGACTGGCGGACGATGACGAAGGGATCATGCTGCCTAAGAACGTTTCCAAAGGAACCATTATCAAACGCCGCGATGAAAACGGAAACAAACATTATGATTTTCAGTTTAAAAACAAACGCGGGTTCAAAATGACGCTCGAAGGACTGGACGGCAAGTTTGATCCCGAATACTGGAATTACGCCAAGCTGATTTCCGGCGTTTTGCGCTACGGTATGCCGATTGACCAGGTAATCAAACTCATCCAGGGGATGGAACTGAACAATGAATCCATCAATACCTGGAAAAACGGCGTGGAAAGAGCGCTGCGGAAATACCTGCCGAATGGAACCGCCGTCGCGGGACAAACCTGTCCGAATTGCGAGAGCGAGACGCTGGTTTACCAGGAAGGATGCCTGATCTGTACCGGCTGCGGCGTCTCCAAATGCGACTAAGCAATGCGAAATAAACAAAATATAACAATTAATAAAGCAAGCATTGGGAAAACACCTTTCCCAATCTAAACGGGTAAAGTTCCCGGGATGAAAGTCACGTTTCACATTGAATATTGGACTGACGCAGGGCAGCAACTGTGCATTGCCGGCTCAGGGACGGAAGAATGGCCGTTTGCCGGCGCGCGGGAAATGCATCGCGAAGCAAACGGCGAGTGGACGCTTCAGCTAACGGTTCCTCCTTCCGTCAGGGCAATCAGTTACCGGTATTTTTGGGTCGATGCCGGCGGAAAAACGGTGACCGAGCCGTGGGAAAGGCCGCATCGCGCCGTCTTTGACCCGTCCGGAGAGGTATACCATTTGTATGATTACTGGCAGGAAACGCCTCCGGACATCGCACTTTATTCCTCCGCATTCACCAAAGCCGTGTATGCGCACACCTCCGTCGGACAGCCGACGGAAAACAGTCGCCGTACGCTGGTAATACGTGTACCGAATCCCCGTGCGGGAAAAAACCGGCGCCTAACCATCACCGGCAATCAGGCCGTTTTGGGTTTCTGGCGCCCGGAACAGGCGAGGGAAATGGACGGTACGGACTTTCCGGAATGGGAAATCCGGCTGAATGCGGATGATATTGCGTTTCCGCTGGAATACAAGTTTCTGCTTCGCGACGGGACGGGACAGGCCATTCGCTGGGAAACCGGGGAAAACAGGCTATGGAAGCATTTCCCGCCGGAATCCGACGTAACGGTCGTGGTATCCGGCTATCCGTACCGGGAGAGTCTCCCGGCCTGGAAAGGCGTCGGAACGGTCATCCCGGTATTCTCGCTACGCTCGGAACAAAGTTTCGGCATCGGCGATCTGCACGATTTAAAATTACTGACAGACTGGGCGGAACAGACGAATCAATGCCTGGTTCAGGTACTGCCGCTGAACGACACGACACGAACCCATACGTGGGAAGATTCCTATCCCTACAGCGCCATCTCCGTTTATGCACTGCATCCGCTGTATATTTCGCTGACGGAAATGGGTACACTGAAAGATGTACGGAAAAGATCCTTTTACCGTCAGGTGCAGCAGGCATTAAACGCCAAAGAAGAAGTAGATTATGAAGCGGTCGAACAAAACAAGCTAAACTACTGCCGCGATTTTTTTGCGCAGGAAGGTGCATCGGCGCTGGCAAGCGATGCGTTCCGGTTGTTTTGGGAAACGGCGCAAACATGGCTGGCACCATACGCCGCCTTTTGTTATTATCGTGACAAATACCGGACGGCTGACTTTTCCGAATGGGGCGAACACGCCGTATACCGCCCGGAACGGGAACAACAACGCGGTGAAGCCTGTCCGGAAATTGCCTTCACGTATTTCCTGCAGTTCGTCCTGCATACCCAGTTCAAAGACGTATCGGAACATGCGCGACGGAAAGGCATCATCCTGAAAGGCGACTTGCCGATCGGCATTCACCGTACAAGCGTGGAGGCCTGGACGGAAGCTGCTCTCTTCAACGGAAACGGACAGGCCGGAGCGCCTCCGGACGTTTTCTCGGACAGGGGACAGAACTGGTCGTTTCCGACATACAACTGGGAAGTCATGGAGCATGACGACTTTGCCTGGTGGAAAAAACGGCTTCGCGCGCTGGAATACGGTTTTACCGCGCTACGCATCGACCACATTCTGGGATTCTTCCGCATCTGGGAAATCCCGGTCGACTGTGTAGAAGGCCTGTGCGGCCATTTTAGGCCGGCGCTGCCTTTTACCGCAAAAGAAATCGAAGACTGGGGCATGATGTTCCGGGACACCTTTCTCCGGGCGCGTATCCATCGCCGCCATGCAGCCGAACTGCTGGGCGACAGTTTCGACGAAGTCGTTGAAACATACCTTTCGCCGGATGGTGACGACCATTTCACGTTGAACGCTTTCTGCAATACGCAGCGAAAAGTGAACGATCTGTTCCGGGAACGCAAGGATGCTGTTTCCGCAAAAATCAAAGCCGGTCTGTTTGCCATTGCCGGCGAAGTGCTTTTCCTGGCAGACCCTTATGAGCCGGCGAAATACCATCCGCGTATTTCCGCATCCGGTTCATTTGCATACAAAGAGTTGACAACAGAAGAACAGCAGGCTTTCGACCGGCTTTCCTTCCACTTCTTTTACGAACGGCACAGCGCTTTCTGGAAAGAGGTCGCACTGAAACGGCTGACCCCGCTTGTCAACTGCACCGACATGCTGATTTGCGGAGAAGACCTGGGCATGATACCGGATTCGGTGCACGAAGTGATGAGCCGCCTGCATATCCTGACGCTGGAGCTGGAACGCGCGCCCAAAACCTGCGGACGGGAATTTGCCGACTTGCAAAGACTGCCCCATGCGTCCGTCTGCACCACGTCCACGCACGACATGCCTCCGTTACGCAACTGGTGGAACGAAGATCGCGGACGGACACAACGCTATTATCAGCAGGCGCTGCATGGAGACGGGACTGCGCCCGCAGCCTGTACGCCCGAACTGGCCGCACAGATTCTGCTCAATCACCTGAATGCTTCCTCCATGCTGACGGTCATTCCCCTGCAGGACTGGCTGGCCTTGAGCGAGACCCTGCGACATCCCTGTCCGGAACGCGAACGGATCAACATCCCCGCCGATCCGCATCACTACTGGCGTTATCGGATGCACCTCACGCTCGAAACACTTGCTGCCGCACATGACCTCAACCGGCAAATCCGCAGCCTGATCGCTCTGTCCACGGTCAATGATAAATTATAATACAATCACTTTGCGCAAAGCATCAGAACCGCCGTGCGCAAAGTGTCATTCCATGCACAAAATCATGCCGCGCACAGTATAACCTGGCCGTGCCCGGTATCATTCAAACTCCCGCTCGACAAATCATCCTCTCCGGGATTTTTTTTTCACCCCTCTGCAAAAAAACCCTCTTTGGGGGGTAATATCGGGCAAAAAAGACCCTTTACCTTTGTCCCGTCAAACAGTAAATGAAATGACAATTGAAACAGACGTGATTTACAAACAAATTAAATTTTAAGAACAATGAGAAAAGTAAGATTTTTATTCGTAATGCTTGCCCTGCTGCTTTCGTGCAGCACGATGCAGGCGCAATTCGGCAAGCGTTTGGGCAAAACCGTCGAAAACGCTGCCAAGAGAACCGTAGAGCGCAAGGCCGAGCAGAAGACGGAGGAAGCTGTCGGCAAAGCGATTGACAAGGCCACCGATCCCGAATCCTACAAGGATAAGGACGACGGT
>JAISWC010000057.1 GCA_031271245.1 Tannerella sp.
CCCGCCTGACCTGGGATGATGCCCGCCAGTCACGCGCGGGCTCCCGCCTGACCTGGGATGACGCCCGCCAGTCGCGTGCGGGCTCCCGCCTGACCTGGGATGACGCCCGCCAGTCACGCGCGGGCTCCCGCCTGACCTGGGATGACGCCCGCCGGTCACGCGCGGGATCCCGCATGGCCTGGGATGACGTCCGTGAATCGCGCGCGGATAGCCCCGGACTGTTCGCCGAGGTACTAAAATCGTTTACGGATTTCTTCAAAGATATATTGAACCTCTCCCCCGGCCTCTCTCCACAGGAGAGAGGAGAGTGCAGCCGGCGAAACGGTCTGTTTTTGAATCTTTGAACGGTTGAATCTTTGAATCTCCGGTTTTTTGAATTTTCCCCGTTCGCAGGGTTTACCGGGGGGGTTAACAAAAAACGGGACAATTACCCCATTCCCTAACATTTACCCGTTTTTTCCTTCTCAAAACGTTTGAGACAAAAAAAACCGGTCTATTTACTTTTCCCCAGCACGCTGTTTTTGGGCGTGGTGGCTATAAATTCTTTCAGGTAGAAGGGTTCAAAATAGGCCGGGTCTTCGAAGGCCTGTTCCCGGAAGGCGGTTTCGGCCAGTGTTGCCATGTCGGCGGCCAGCGGATGAATGTTTTCCGGAAACAGGGCATTCGCGGAGGTGATGACGGTGCGGCATTTCTCCGCGCCGTTGCCGAAGAAATAAACCGCGCCCCTGTCCAGAAAGGGCTGGAAAGTCTCCGGCGTCACCATCTCGGCCACCGTCTCCCGCACGGTTTGCAGGCGGGCGTCGTAAATCGCCGCATACACCTCCATTCGCCGGGCGTCCAGCATTGCACAGTAGAGGCCGTCCTTTTCGCCGGTCCGGCGAATTGCGTTCGAGGCCATCAGCTTGAGCGTCGGAACGGCAATCAGGGGAACGCCCCAGCCCATGCATAATCCCTTGGCCAGGGACGTCCCGATACGCAAGCCGGTATATGAACCCGGCCCGCCGCTGACGGCTACCGCATCCGGCCGGCCTCTGCCGGCCAGGGCAAAGGCGATGGCTT
This sequence comes from Tannerella sp., assembly GCA_031271245.1. GTDB lineage: Bacteria > Bacteroidota > Bacteroidia > Bacteroidales > Tannerellaceae > Tannerella. The sequence goes on from JAISWC010000057.1 coordinate 1,060, forward strand.
CTTCCGCAAAAACGCCCAGCAGGGCGGCATGGGAAGGCCCTTCGTACGAAACTTTTTCAAAAACGGTGCGTCCATTTTCCGACAGCGCAACCGAACAGACGGACGTAGATGTTTCAAGATGTAATATGCGAGCCATTTTTCCAGCAATACGTTCCACCTGAAATCACAAAAATTCCCCCCGGATACCACTCTTCATTCTCCATTCTTTCAGTTATTTTCCCTGCCTCGGCGCTCCGGCGGAAGAAACCGCGAAGATGCCTTTTTGTTTGGTACGGATATCCTCAATCACATAAAATGCGTCCGGGTCGAATGTGCGGATGATGTCCACCACCCTTTTCCCCGATTTCCGGCTCACCACCGTTTCGATAATCTCGACTTCCGCCACGACGCCTTCGCCGTGGATGTGGGTAGAGCCGAAACCGTTTCTGTTCAACAGCTGAGCCAGCGCCAGTCCGTTGTTCTTCGTGTAGATGCGAAACAGCTGAAAGCCGAACGCGATTTTACTTTCCACCAGGATACCGACGAAATTGCCTGCGGCATATCCACCGGCATAGGCCAGGCAGGCAATCAGGCTGTCGGCATGGGTAAATATCTGCGAAATGATGACCACCCAGATAAATACTTCAAAAAAACCGACCAGGGGCGCTTTTTTCTTTTCGCCCTTGGCCACGAAAATAATGCGCAGCGTTCCCAGCGTCACGTCGCAAATGCGTCCGAAGAAGATGACGAAGGGCAACAGCCACGGATACAATTCAAAAAATTCGGTCATGTCAGGATTATTAAAATGTTATTTGCCCGCAAACGAGGGCGCTATTTTGTCAATGATTACGGCAATGGCGCCGTCTCCGGTCACGTTGCAGGCCGTCCCGAAACTGTCCATGGCAATGTAGAGGGCAATCATCAGCGCCTGGAGCGTTTCGTCGAATCCCAGCATACTGCCCAGCAGCCCCAGCGCCGCCATGATGGCGCCTCCGGGCACGCCCGGCGCGGCCACCATCGTAATGCCCAGCATCAGGATAAACCCGCCGTAACTGCCCAGCGTCACGGGTTGCCCCGCCATATACATGATGGCCATTGCACAGGCCACGATCTTCATGGTACTGCCGGAAAGGTGAATCGTTGCGCAGAGCGGTATCACGAAAACAGCCACGGTTTCCTTCACGCCGTTTTTGAGCGCCTGCTTCAGCGTGACGGGGATGGTGGCGGCCGACGACTGGGTACCCAGCGCTGTGGCGTAGGCCGGCAACATGTTTTTCAGCAAAACCAGCGGATTTCGCCTGCTCGCCAGTCCCGCTATCGAAAACTGTATCAGAAGCAGCAGGATATGCAGTACGAAAATCACCAGAATCACCTTGATAAACATGGACAGAATACTGACTATCTGGCCGCTCAGGGTGATATTCAGAAAAATGCCGAAGATATGCAGCGGCAGGAGGGGAATGATGACGTTTTCAATTAGCCGGATGACGATGTCCCTGAAATCGACGAACCCTTTTTGCAGCGTTGTACCGCCGATGACGGACAGTCCCAGGCCGATCACAAACGAAAGCAGCAGGGCAGTCATGATGTCCATCAGCGGCGGCATGTCGACGGTGAAGTAAGTGGCGAGCATTTGATGTTCCGGATTTTCGAGCGCAGAAAGCGTGGTCTGCGGAAGCATCTGCGGAAAGACGGCCGAAGCGCTGAAAAAAGTAAAAAACCCGGAGAAAACCGTCGACGCATACGCCAGCAGCGTAGTGACGGCCAGCAGTTTCCCGGCGCCTTTGCCCAGTTCGCCAATGGCAGGGGCGACAAGTCCCAGAATAATCAACGGGATGGAGAACGAAAGGAAATTCCCGAACAGGGAATTAAACGTCACAAAAATACGTGCAACCGCTGCCGGTAAAAATTGTCCGAACAGGATACCCAATCCAATCGCCATCGCAACTTGTCCCAACAGGGAAATCTTTATTTTCTTCATGCACAAAGTTCCTATATGATTGATACCTGATTTATTTTATGAATAAACCTCGTATAATAACTATAAACCGTGCAAAGATAGGATTTTTCTGCAAACAAAAAGCATTTTGGAATTCACCCAATTCACTTGATGACATGGCCATGCTCCCCGCACCCCAAAATATACCATAGATATGGTATTGCAGCAATGGTCAACCTCCTCTTACCTTTGCAAAAAAATTAACAGAACAATTTAAACAGTAGAATCATGACATTATCTGTACGAACCTCAGTCCGTACCCGTACCCGGGAATTGAATATGAGTACCGTCTGTTTATTCTTGCTGGCAGCGGCTTTATGCCTGTGTCCGTCTGCCGGTTTTGCGAAGGAGCCGGATAAAAAACCGGCCCTCGACGCCGGCTGGGAACTCATCCGCCAACAGACCGTCGAAGCCCACCTCGCTTTCCTCGCCAGCGACGCCCTCGAAGGGCGCGAAGCGGGGAAACGCGGCGGGCGCGTGGCGGCGGAGTATATCCGGGCGGAGCTGAAAGAGGCGGGGATAAAACCGTTTTTCGATACGCATTTCCAGCCGTTCGAGGCATACAGTCCCGCACGCGAAAGACAGGTCGATTTCCAGGTCAGTCCCGATTCGGTCGCCCGGTATAAACAGTTGCCGGCTTATCGCAGACTGAATTTGCAGAATGTCGTCGGCTGCATCGAAGGCGAACGGAAGGACGAATATGTAGTTGTCGGCGCCCACTACGACCACGTGGGTGTCGACGACCTGCTCGTCGGCGACCGGATCTATAACGGCGCGGACGACAATGCCGCGAGCGTTGCGGCGTTGCTGCAGGTCGCCCGCGCTTTTGCCGCAAACGCGGAAAAACCGTTGAGAAGTATCATTTTTGCCTTCTGGGACGGCGAAGAGGTCAATTACCTGGGTTCGGAGTATTTTGTGGAGAACTTCGGAAATACGGCGTCCATCAGGGCATACATCAATCTCGACATGATCAGCCGCGAGGGACTGATGCCGATTCTTTATCCCGAGTTTGTCATCCCGGAAGCCACAGCGGAGAATACCGCCACGGGCAACCAGTTTCATCTGCTCCATACCGAACCGTTGACAAAAGCCGGCGAACGCCTGCAGCAGGACATCCGCAGCCACCGGCTGAACATCGTCCCCAAACCGGCGGTCATCGCCTCACAGTCGCGCGGAAGCGATTACCTGGCGTTTTCGCTTCGCGATGTTCCCGTTTTGTGGTTCTTTACCGGTCTGCATCCCGATTATCACACGCCTGACGACGAAACCGACCGCATCGACTGGGAGAAACTGATCCATATCACAAAGGCGACGTATTTGAGTATCAAACTGCTGGCTAACGAAAAATGAAGAAATATACTCTGTTAGAGATACGGATTTTAATACGGACGACCCATTTGTGAACGAGATTTTGCGGGCGAGTTTGAAACTTCAAATAATTGTTTGATAAATATATAAATTGCAGATAGAATACGGTTGGAAGGAAAATTGATTTATTTCTATGATTTCCAAAAACATTTTAGTCATCATGTGCTTGTTCAGCGTACCGTCGTTACCGGCTCAGCCGCCAGTCGAAAAAGAAATCATCCTCGAAAAAGTAAGGGCAATCGACTCATATCTGAGGAAAACAAGAGGTTATTTGCACGAACATCCCGAACTGTCGGGAGAAGAATTTGAAACCGCCCGGTTCATTCAGTCTGAAATAGCCGGGTTGGGACTGGCGGTGACCCCGGTGCCCGGCACTGGTTTTTACGCCGTACTGGATACGCACCGGCCGGGTAAAACCATCGGATTGCGGGCGGATATGGATGCGTTGCCGATTGCGGAAAATCTGCAGAACCTGAAACAGGCGAAACAGTGGATTTCCAAAAACGAAGGCGTTTCACACACCTGCGGCCACGACGGACATATTGCGATTCTGCTCGGCGCCGTAAAAATCCTGACCGAATTGCAGGCGCACCTGAATGGGAAGATCGTCTTTATTTTTGAAGAAGGTGAAGAAACCAACTGCGGCATCAACGCGATGATTGAAGCCCTGCGTTCCCTGAAAATCGACGCCATCTACGGCAATCACCTGAAATCGTCCCTGCACACGGGCGAGATTTATATTCAGGAAGGCGC
>JAISWC010000133.1 GCA_031271245.1 Tannerella sp.
AATGAATACCATTCCCCCGGCGCCGACTACTTCGTGAAACAGCACGTCGACCGGCTGCTGGCGCTGGACCCACAGATCGACACGATTCTGCTGGGTTGTACGCATTATCCACTCTTGACGGATAAAATCAAACAGTTTCTGCCACGGGGCATTACGGTCTTTCCGCAGGGTGACCAGGTGGCGGAGCGACTGAAAGATTACCTGTTCCGTCATCCGGAGATAGACGGACGTCTGACGAAGCAAGGGCGCTGCCGTTTTCTGACGACCGAATCCGTAACCAAATTTTCGGAAATGGCCTCTCTTTTCCTCAAACGGCCGGTCGCGGCAGTGACACAGGTGGTAATCGGTTAGGGCGCATCTCAAGGAAACGGAATATGATATGCGATCGCCGTTTGTTGCCATATAGGTACAGGCTCCTGTTTCTGTTCCTGTTTCTGTTCCCGTACCTTTCCCTGAGCGGACAGACGGAAGACTGGGACAGACGGATGCAGGAATGTGGAATGGTGGATGTTCGGACGCTCGACTCGACTATCCGGGTACGTCTGGCCTATGCCACGCCGGTCAACTTCATGAGCAAAGCCGTGTATCGGGGTGCGACCAAAGCCTGGCTGCATCCCGATGCGGCAAGGATGCTGGTCAGGGCGCAGCAGTATTTGCGGGAACAGCATCCGGGCTATTCGCTGCTTGTCTATGATGCGGCGCGTCCGATGAGTGTCCAGCGGGTGATGTGGGAGCAGGTGCGCGGCACGCCGCGGGCCTATTACGTCTCCAATCCTCAAAAGAAAAGCGGACGCCATAACTACGGAATGGCCGTGGATGTCACGATTCTGGACGACGCCGACCGCCCCCTTTCGATGGGCACGCTCTTCGACTATTTCGGGACAGAGGCAAACACGGACAGGGAAGACGCTCTGGTGCAGGACGGCCGGATCAGTCGCGAAGACTGCGAAAACCGCCGGTTGCTGCGCCGCATCATGCGCCGGGCCGGTTTCACCGCCATCACCAGCGAGTGGTGGCATTTCAACGCCTGTTCCAGCCGTACCGCACAGGAAAAATACAGACTGATCGAATAATCCCAAATGGTCCGTTAAGAGGGTACAATTCAAATGGTCGCACCCAGTGTCCCGACGAACAGTGGATACGTTTGCCCTTACATTTAACGGACATTTTGGGATGATTTCCCTGCACAGGGGTTTTCACATCCGTCAGTTTGTCTTTACAAACCCCGATTCCGGTTTTTTCCCGGCAATATTGCAGATTTCCGTTACATTTACCGAATTACCTTTGACTTGATCTGAAAATTTGCATTACCTTTGTGGCATCTTGTTAAGATAACAGTTATGGCAAAAAAGGTATCAAAACGACTGCCGTACGCAATACAAATTTCGAAAAGCTGCGAATCGAAAATTTTGTCTATATTGACAAAACACGGTATATCGAGTTGCTGGAAAACGAAAATAACGACAAACTGTTCTTCACCCGTCTGCGCAAGTTCGGGAAAAGTTTGTTTTTTTCGACACTGTCGTATTATTATGACATCAATCAGGCGGATAAGTTCGACCGGCTCTTCGGCGACCTGTATATCGGCAAACATCCTACTCCCAAACGGAACAGTTATCTGGTTCTTAATCTTGATTTTTCAGCGCTGGATACTCCAAATGAGGAACGCTTCATGGATCGTAGAGCACGCCATTGACTGAGCAAAACGATGTCGTATTGTCAAAGAACACTTTCGTTGGTATAAATCTGGTTTCGACGACTTGGTTATGCTGATTGCCGCGGACTGCACAATTTCCGTATGTCATTAAACACAAATGCTTTATGATTTTAATAGATATAATGTCTATTATTTACTTCGTATTCCTTAGCACCTCAATCTAACCAGCCTTGCCACGGGCAAACAAACCGGTGTATGGCTTTTCAATTGACCCTGAAGGCAGTTCTACTGCCTCCAGAGTCCCGGGAGCAGGAGTGTCAGTACCGTGAAGATTTCCAGGCGACCGGTCAGCATCAAAAAGGAATATATCCACTTGGAAACGACCGGAAGTTCGTGAAAATTCCCGTTCGCGTAGTTGCCCAGCGCCGGGCCGATATTGCCGATTGCCGAGACGGTTGTTCCGAGGGCTTCCTCGAAGACGAGTCCGTCGAGCAGGAAAATGGCGCAGCCAATGACAATTAACACCATGTATACAAACGCAAACGTCTGTACCCGCTGTATGACGTGTGCGGGAATCACCTGCTCCCTGAGTCGGACGGATATGACGGCATTGGGATGCATCTGTTTTTTAAATTCGTTCAGCATGTTCTTGACCAGGATGAGGAAGCGTCCGGTTTTCATGCCCCCGCTGGTGGAGCCGGCACAGCCGCAGACGGTCATGAGAAAGAGCGCGATGATGGTGAAAAACGAACCCCATTTTGAAAAATCGTCCGTCACGAAGCCGGTAGTAGAGATCAGGGAGGTCACCTGAAAGAGCGATTTCCGGAAAATCACCTCCACACCCTCCCCGCCATGATGGAAAAACAGCCAGGCGAAAGTGAGTGCCACGGTAATCCCCGCAATCGTGTAAAACCAGCGCAGTTCCGTATTTCCCAGCGCCTTCTTCCACCGTCGCTTGATCAGGAAATAAAGCAGGGTGATATTAGTGGCGCTGAGGCACATGAAGAAACAGAGGAGGTATTCGACGCCAGGCGAATGCCAGTAGTTGATGCCGTCGTTTTTCGTGGAATAGCCACCGGAAGAAACGGTCGTCAGCGCATGGCTGACCGCGTCGAAAAGGTTCATCGGCCCGGCCCAAAGGAGCAGGATCAGCATGAAGGTAATGCCCAGGTAGATGCCGAAAAACCGTTTGGCGATCTGGGTAACGCGGGGCAGGAAATGTTCATGGGTAATGCCGGACGTCTCCGCATCAAACATTTGCGAGGTCATACCGCCGAAAGCGGGCATCAGCGCGACGGTAAACACGATGATTCCGATGCCGCCCTGCCACTGCGTCAGGCTGCGCCAGAAGAGGATACCGTGCGGCAGCGACTCGACGTCGGTCAGGATGGTGGCGCCAGTGGTGGTGAATCCGGACATGGTTTCGAAATAAGCGTCTGTGAAGTTCGGGACGTAGCCGCCGATAAACAGGGGCATCATCCCGAAAAAGGAGAGCAGTATCCAGGTCAGTGCGACGGTCATCATGCCTTCGCGCCGGCCGATCATGCGTTCGTCCGCCCGGCGTCCGGCCAGAAGTAAAAGCCCTCCGGCGCCGAGCATGATCCCGTTCGAAATCAGCAGGGGACGCAGGTCCGTTTCCCGGTACGGCAGAGCCACAGCCACGGCCAGCAGCATGAAAGCGCTTTCGAGGAGATGTATCCTCCCCAGCATTTTGCAGACGAACGGCACATTGATCCGGGACATGGCTGGTCAGGCAAAATATTTCTTCAGTTTGGTCATGGCCGAATTGAGGCAGAAGACCATCACGTGATCGTTTTCCCGAATCAGCGTGTTCCCCTCGATAATCATCGGTTCGCCGTCGCGTATCAGGCCGCCCAGCGTCAGGTCTTCCGGCAGTTTCAGGTCTTTCACCGGCTTTTTGGTGATATACGAGCCGGGACGCGCGATCAGTTCGGCGACATTGGCGTCGGCCAGTGTCAGGCACTTCACGTTCGACACGTCGGCGTCCAGCAGTATCTGGTAAATATGGCTGGCGGCGATCAGTTTCTTGTTGATGACCGTCCCGATGTCCAGTTTGATGGCCAGCGGGATGTAGTCAATGTTTTCGACCTGTGCAACCGTCCTGTATACGCCGAAACGCTTGGCGGCCAGGCAGGCCAGGATGTTTGAACTGGCGTTGTCCGTCAGGGCGACAAACGCCTGGGCGTGCATGATGCCCTCCTGCCGCAACAGGTCCGTATCGCGGGCATCGCCGTTAATGATCATCACGTTGTCCGGGAGCGTTTCGGAGAGGACGACGCTCTTGTCGCGGCTGGTTTCAAAGATTTTAATCTGGATATGGTCAGGCAGGTACTGGCTGGCGCGAATGGCGATCCGGCTGCCGCCCATGATGATGATGCTTTTCACGTCGGGATTGCCTTTGCCCGTCAGCGCGCGCACCTCGTTTTCATAGTCCCTGGTCATGCTGATGAATATCAGGTCTTCCGCTCTGACGTAGTCCTGGCCGCGCGGGATGATCATCGCGTTTTCGCGCTGGATGGCCACGATGTGGTAGTGTCGCCGACTGGGAGTGACCAGTTCGGTGAGCTGTTTGTTGACGATGGAGGCATTCTCGCGCACCTTGACGCCGATCAGAATCAGTGCGCCGCCGAACAGTTCCCAGTACTGGCGCGCCCACGGCTTCCGGATGGAGGTGACGATTTCTCTGGCGGCCAGCATTTCGGGGTAGATCATGGAACTCACGCCGATCTTTTCAAACAGTTCCCTGTTCCCGGGAAGCAGGTATTCATAATTGTTGATGCGGGCGAATGTTTTCTGGGCGCCCAGATTGGTGGCCAGCATACAGGCGGTGATGTTCATCGCTTCTTCGGGCGTGACGCTGACGAAGAGATCGGCCTGTTTGACACGGGCTTTTTCCAGATCGGCAGGCGAAATCGGATTACCCGCGACCGGCAGGATTTCTACGCCCGAACGGGAAAAAAAGGCCAGCCGTTCTTCGTTTTCGTCCATGACGGTGATGTCGTGCTGTTCCTGCGACAGCATTTTGGCCAAATGTGTGCCGACTTCTCCGGCGCCGGCAATAACGACTTTCATAACAAAACGTTGATTATGGATGATGGAGCAAAATTCCCCGGTGAGGGCTGTTCGCGGAACGATGCAGCCCTGTGGTCGGGCAATGCGGCCAGCACTCTGATTTCCTCCGCGATGGCGGCCGCATCCATGCCACACAGCCGGTAAAGTTCCCGGATGCTGCCGTGTTCGATAAACCGGTCGGGCACGCCCATGCGTTTCACGCAGGCCGCATAGCCGTTTCCGGACATAAATTCCATGACGGCGCTGCCTAATCCGCCAGTGATGACGCCGTTCTCGAGCGTGACGATCCGGGAAAAACGCTGCCCGACCTCGTGCAGGATTTCCTCATCTATCGGTTTGAGGTAAATCATATCGTAATGAGCGACCGAGAAGCCTTCCGCCTCCAGCAAGTCAATGGCTTTGACCGCTTCGTTGCCAATCGGGCCGATCGAAAGGACGGCCATCTGTGTGCCTTCCCGCAGCTTCCGGCCTTTTCCCGGCGGCAAAATCCGCATCTCGTTCTGCCAGTGCGTCAGTTCTCCTTTCCCGCGCGGATAGCGAATCACAAACGGGCCGGAAGACGTATGACAGCCGGTATACATCAGGTTACGCAAATCCAGCTCATTCAGTGGCGAAGCAATCGTCAGGCCGGGAACCGGACGCAAACAGGCCAGATCAAATACCCCGTGATGCGTGGCGCCGTCTTCGCCGACCAGTCCGGCACGGTCCAGGCACAGCACAAGGTGCAACTTTTGCAGCGCCACGTCGTGAATCACCTGGTCGTAGGCGCGCTGCATGAAAGAGGAGTAGATGTTGCAGAACGGAATCAGGCCTTCCTTTGCCAGTCCGGCGGAGAACGTGACGGCATGACCCTCGGCGATTCCGACATCGAAAGCGCGTCCGGGAAACGCCTTCATCAGGAAATTCATGGAGCAGCCCGTCGGCATGGCCGGCGTGACACCCACTACCCGTTCGTCCTTTTCGGCCAGTTCCACCAGCGTATGCCCGAACACGTCCTGATAGTACTGCGGTTCGTCAAGCCATTTCGGCTGGATGCGTTCGCCGGTTTCCCTGTTGAACCTGCCGGGCGCGTGCCATTCGGTGGCTGATTCTTCGGCGGGTTTGAAGCCTTTGCCTTTCGTTGTCTTGATATGCAGCAGTTTCGGCCCCTGCATGACCTTGATGTCATTCAGTTTTTGAACCAGATCCTTGACGTCATGTCCGTTGACCGGCCCGAAATAACGGATGCTGAATCCCTCGAACAAGTTGTGCTGGCGGCTGATCAGCGCTTTCAGGCTGTTGTTGAAGCGGAGGATGTTTTCCCTGCGGTTTTCGGAAATCAGATTCATTCTCCGCAGTTGCCTGTAGACGCTGTAACGGAGCTTGTTATAGGTATGACTGGTCGTGATGTTGACCAGATACTGGCTCAGTCCACCAACACTCTGGTCGATGGCCATGTCATTATCATTCAGTATAATCAGCAGGTTGTTGGGATTGATGGAGGCGTTGTTCAGTCCTTCGTAGGCAAGTCCGCCCGTCATGGCGCCATCGCCGATCACGGCCACCACATGACGGTCTGCCCGGTCTTCCAACTGAAACGCGACCGACATGCCCAGAGCGGCGGAGATGGAATTGGAGGCATGACCGGCAATGAAGGCGTCGTATTCGCTCTCCGCCGGGTTCGGAAAGCCGCTAAGCCCCTTAAACTTACGTAGCGTCTGAAAGGCATCCCTCCTCCCGGTCAGGATTTTGTGGCCGTATGCCTGATGACCGACGTCCCAGACAATCCGGTCGTCCGGAGTATTGAACACATAATGAAGCGCTACCGTCAGTTCTACCGTTCCCAGACTTGCACCCAGATGCCCCGGATTTTCGGACAGCACGGCGACAATGTATTGACGCAATTCCGCGCAAACCTGTTCCAACCGCTCCACCGGTAAATTGCGCAAATCGGCCGGGCTGTCAATGTAGTCTAATAAATACTCCTGCTTACAGGTGTCCATCGCATTCATTTTTCCGCAAAGATACGCATTTTTCGAGGAACCGGCTAAATATTAGAGTTTATATTTAATAGTTGTATAAAGCGTTATTTTACATACCCTTGCAAAATGAGATACGACAAAGTCAGAAAAAATACCCCCCGCGTGTTGAGTATAACCAGTCTGACGGTAGCGGAATTTGAGGCATTGGTGCCCACATTCAAACACCACTGGGACGAGTATTACTCGCATTATACGCTCAAAGGCAAGGTGTGTGAGCGCATATCATACGGTCGCAAAACAGGAAAACTGCCACTGATAGCGGACAAACTGTTGTTTATTTTGTCCTGCCTGAAAAACAGTCCGTTGCAGGATGATCACGGCAGTTGCTATGATATGACGCAGCCTCAATGCAACGAATGGATACATTGGTTGGCGGATATTTTGCGCCAAACGTTAAAAACACTCGGCGAACTGCCCGAAAGAAACGCTGCCTGCCTGCAATATATCCTGCAACAAGATGTACTGCTTGACGGCACTGAACGCCCGATTCAGCGACCGCAGGACGAAGACAGGCAAAAATCCTGTTATAGCGGTAAAAAAACACATAACGTGAAAAATAACCTGCTGTGCAATGCTCAAAAGCGGATTTTATGGCTTTCACGCACCTTTGACAGCTCGGTTCACGATAAAAAGATAACCGATGAGCAACCTTTGTGCCTGCCCGCAGGGATAACATGGTGGTAAGACACAGGATTCTTGGGGCACAACCCCCAAAATGTGACGGTCAAGATACCGACAAAAAAGCCCAAAGGCAAACAACTGACAGATGAGCAAAAGCGTGAAAACAGGGAAATATCTTCGTTCCGTATGATCGTAGAGCACGCCATTGGCGGAGCAAAACGATGTCGTATTGTCAAAGAACGCTTTCGTTGGTATAAATTTGGTTTCGACGACTTGGTTATGCTGATGGCCTGCGGATTGCACAACCTCCGTATATCATTAAAAACAAACGCTTTATGATTTTAATAGATATAATGTCTAATAAAATTACATACGTGAGAAAATTTACTGCCTGTCGGACGAGGCGAAATTTTGCGTCTGTATGCGTGCGGGACAGCGCCGTTCCGGGTGCGATTGCTGTAGAGACGTTGCGCGCCACGTCTCTACCCCTGTTCCGGTTCATCAGCAGGCATCCGGGGATAACATCAATCTGAATTTTGATGTTATTATGAATTGAATTGAGAATGAATCGGCGTCATTTCCGCGCAGGCGGGAATCTCCCCATTCTCAATTTCCCATTTGTTCATAGTGACCGCGTACGTCAAATACGGAGAGCTAACAACTATAGCGTCTCAAAAAAAGATTTAGCCTCTATAAAGTATTCTTTTGAAAGCCTAAACGCAAATCGGTTTATTGCGATTGATTAACTATTTTGCTGTCCCAAGGGCATGTTGAAGGAACATCGAAGGAAAGCCAGGGAAAAAAAACAGGGTGGAATAAATATATGCACAGTAATTTTTACAAAAACAGCCACAACAAACATTCGCAAAACAGGAAGACCCTTAACAAACAAAAGTTTGAAAATAAAACCCCCACCATCTGTTTATGCACAAAACTATGCCGCACGCAGTATAAAATGGAGTAAAAGTAGCCCGTAGGGGAATCGAACCCCTCTTTTGAGAATGAGAATCTCACGTCCTAACCGATAGACGAACAGGCCATTAGGCATAAAAGCCGGACTTGTTCAGGCCAGCTTTCTTCTCTTTCAGGGAAATTTATCCTGCCGATTCAGGCTAAGGCATGAACATGCTTCGCCAGTTTCGATTTCAGATTTCCTGCTTTATTCTTGTGAATTACGTTCTTTTTGGCAAGTTTGTCAAGCATTGAACAGACTTTCGGATAGAGCGCTTCCGCTTCCTTTTTGTCGGACGTGTTACGCAATACTTTTACGGCATTCCGCATGGTTTTTGCGCCGTACCTGTTCCGCAGACATCTTGTCTTGGTCTGACGTATTCTTTTGAGTGATGATTTATGATTTGCCATCCTTCGTTTTATAAATTATCTTTCTTTTTTTATTATCGTAGCCCGTAGGGGAATCGAACCCCTCTTTCAAGAATGAAAATCTTGCGTCCTAACCGATAGACGAACAGGCCATCACTTGTTATCCAGCTTGTCAATGCAGCATCTTAAAAACACCGCATTTCGCTTTTGCGGGTGCAAAGATAGAACGTTTCTTTGAAACGGCAAAATATTAGACGGATTTTCAGCGATTCAGAGAGAAAAGATCTGGTAACTATTCAGGTAGGCGAAGAAAAATTTATAACTTAGCCAGCGAAAGCAGTGCAGGATAAACCTCCTGTCCATTTTTGAGAGATGTATCAATAAATGGAGCGAATCCTGGCAAACCGGTCAGCCCCCTGCTTTCTTTGTTGCGGAACTGACTGGATATTTTGGTTTTGACTTTCACCTTTCGTATCGCTCTCTCAGAGGTATTGCTGTCCGGGGGGGGG
>JAISWC010000169.1 GCA_031271245.1 Tannerella sp.
CCGGGTGGACGGACGGAAAAGAGACACAGAGCGCTCTTTCGGTAAATTATTCCCATATCGATGCGGATGTTCCGGTAGAAATAAGGCTTGTCATTCCGGCGGGCTACGAGCGAGTGAATCTCTCACAAATTCGGAAAATGTTTGAATAGCCATGAAGTACATCCACTCCGCCTTCTCCATCCGTAACAGCCTGGCGGCGATACTGCTGACGGCGTGCCTTGTCTTCTCCGCGGCATCCGTTTCGGGGCAGACGCGCGTGATGAAACAGTTGGAAGAAAAACGGAAATCGGCGCTGGAAGAAATCGAATGGACTTCCCAACTGCTCAGGGAAACCCGTTCCTCCGCCCAGTCTTCACTGAACCGGCTGAACCTGCTTGCCGAACAGATGGTTGCCAGGCGGCAGATCATCAGCCTGCTCAATCAGGAGATTGCCCTTATGGACAAGGAGATTGCCGGTATGAACGCCGAATTGAGCGAACTGGGGGAAGAACTGGACGCGATTCGAATCAAATATGCCCGGTCGCTGCAAAACATCTACACCCGCCGTTCGATTCAGTACAAATGGTATTTCGTTCTGTCGGCGGAAACTTTCACCCAGTCCATCCGGCGCATGCGCTACCTGCGCGAATATTCCGGCTGGCAAAAACACCAGGTCGCCCTGATCATCAAAAAACAGACGGAAACCAATCTGAAACAGATGGAAATAGAACAGGCGCGTACCGAAAAACTCTCGCTGCTCGACATTCGTGAAAAGGAAAGCAGCCGGCTTCAGGAGGAAGAAGCCGAGCAAAAGGCCGAAGCCAGGCTGTTAGCCCAGAAGCAAAAGGACTTGCAGGCGGAACTGCACCGGAAGAAAAAGGAAGCGGAAGCCCTCGACCGGCAAATCGAAAATCTGATCAACTCGGAAATAAACCGCGCACTGGCAACCGACGCACCGGCCGGCACACCTGCAACGGGCGCCGGCAAATCCGGAAAAAGAAGAAGCGCCTCCCCGGAAAGCGGCTACCTCAACACGAAAGAAGAACGGCAACTCTCCTCCAACTTCGCCTCCAATCGCGGACGGTTGCCTTATCCCCTGACCGGCAAATACAAGATCGTCTCGCCTTTCGGCGAAGTGCAGCATCCCGAATTGAAACACGTCCGGACGTATAACAGTGGGATTGACATCCAGACAACAGCCGGTACCGAAGCACAGGCCGTGTTCATCGGGACGGTGACGGCCGTATTCACCGTCGAAACAGGCTATAACCACTGTATTATCATCCGTCACGGGAGATACCTGACGGTATACGGCAATCTCCGTACAGTCTACGTAAAGCAGGGCGACAAAGTTTCCACACGCCAGAAACTGGGGAAAATCTCTACCGACATCCACAACGCCACCATCCTGCACTTTGAAATCCGCAGGGAAAAGGAAAAACTTAACCCGCGCCTGTGGCTGAATTAGTAACTTTCTTACTTTGTCCTGAATAGACTTGACATTTTGGGATAAAAGGAAGGTTTGTTCATGCGGAAAAACCGTTTCTTCTTAGAACGACGAGACCTGACAGGTTTTGAAAACCTGTCAGGTCTGCGGGGCGAAAGAAGAACCGTTTATTTCCTCTTTCGCCTTTCGTTTATTCACATCCGGTTATTCACCGCCTCATTCCAGCGGGTCAAACGTGCCGCCTTCCCAGCCTTTGGTCTGCTGTATTTTGGAATTGGTGTAAATATCGTCGTTATGAATCGGATAGAAATAGTATTCATCCTTGAAGTCAATAGTGTACAAATCGGCATTGTCCACCTCGTCCACAAAGTAGGTGCCGTACTCCGTATCCCAGTCGATATTTGGGTCAGCTTTCACTGCGTCAATGTCGAAGCCCTCTCGTAACACCGGCTTGCGACCATGACGGTATTTCCCGTTCAGTTCCGAAGCAAAGAGACGGTAACGGCGCAAATCCCAGAAACGCTTGCCTTCCATCGCAAACTCAAGCTTGCGCTCCAGCAGGATGGCTTTCGTCATCGCTTCCTTCGACATGCCGGCCTCCAGGCCGTACAGTCCGTCGCCACCTGCACGGATACCCGCACGGCTGCGAATCTGTTTCAGCATGTCGAGCGCTTCGTCCGTTTTGTTCAGCGCCGCTGCACATTCGGCAAAGTTAAGCAGCACTTCGGCATAACGAATCTCTATCCAGTCGCCGCTGTTTTTTCCGGCAAACGCATCGTCCTGCGTGTAGTTCGTATGGATGGCTTTCCGGCAATACATGTGCGTCGGTGAAACGTAGTTTGTCTCGTTGTAGGTCCACTGCCGCCAGCCCGCCCGGTTATACAATTCGAACAAACTGCTGTTCCACACGAATGTCGACGTAAAACGCGGATCGCGGTCTTTCCAGAACAGCACGTCGTCGTACTCCGGATTGGAGGCGTCGGCAGGTTTGCCTGAAATTGTCGGATACGAAATGGCCAAATCCCAGGTAGGTCTGTTCCAGCTGGGTGCCATAAGCGATATGCCCGACTCACCCGGACGTGTACCCGATTCCCATGCGTGACCGAGATGCGGGTATTCGTAGCGTTTCACAAAAACAGCTTCCTTGTTCATTTCATCGAAAAAGAGGTCGGCATATTTCTCGTATAGACCGTAGCCGTTTTGAAGCAGCAGGTCACGGGCGTTCTTGTTGGCGTCGTAAGCCGCCTGCCAGCGATCCTGCTGGTTGTTGGGGTTGAATTGGGGACTTGCCCAATAAAGCAACAACCGACCTTTCAGAGCCAGGGCGGCGGCTTTGCTAAGACGTCCGGCATCGTTGCCCGACCACTGATACGGGAAGTTGGTAACGGCAATAGCGTCGTCCAGATCTTTTTGGATCAGGGCGATACATTCCGAGGTTTTTGTCCTTTCAACGTACAAGTCGTCGGAAAGGCTCAGGGTCTTCAGAATCATCGGGACGCCGCCGTATTTCCGTACAAGGTCGAAATATATCCATGCACGGATCACCAGCGCCTGGGCTGTCAGCAGATTACGCGTATCTTTGTCCAGCGTGGAGGTTTCCATTTTTTCCAGAAGAAGATTGACGTTGCGTATCTGGTCGTAGCTTCCTTTCCAACTACCGTAAGTAGTTTGAGTCATTCGCCCGAAAAGAACAGCGCTGAGTACCCCCACTTCTCCGCAAGCTTCGTCGGAATCGGCGCCAATGCTGCCGTTCCATCCGGGTATATAGTCGCGGTGGAGTTTGTCAAGATAAGCCGTAGCATACTTGACGTCGTTCCATACACTCTCGTCCGTAATGGAAGCGAGTTCATCCTTGTCTAATGCAGAGCAACTCACGCAAAGAACAAGACATATCAGATAATATAATAAACTATTTTTATTCATGACTATTTTTATTTCAACAGTTAAAAACTAAAATTAATACCACATGAAGCGCTTTTCATAATCGGATAACGCCTTAGGTTGTCGTTCACATTGCCCAGTTCGGGGTCGAAATCTTTTACATGATCTTCGAGCAGGAAGAGGTTATTACCGATGAAAAATATTTTCATCTGCGATATTTTCAGCGACGACAAAAGTCGTTTGGGGAAAGTATAGGACAGCATCACATTCCGCAGTCGCAAGAACGAACCGTCCCTGAGCCAGAAAGTGGATTCGGGATAGCCTTTGGAATTGGAGTTCTCAGCGCGCGGATATTTGGCGTCGATGTTCTCCGGCGTCCAGTGGTCCGTCCAGAAGTCCGGGTTCCTTTTCGACACACGGGCGTTCTGGTCCCGATATTTTACAAACAATTCATTATTGGCAACACCTTGAAAGAACAGATCCAGGTCGATCCCTTTCCAACTGGCGCCCAGTTTGAATCCGTAAGTGATGGGAGGCGTCGTATGGTTGATGATCCAGTCCTGATCTTCGGAGGTGATTTTGCCGTCGGGTTCGTCGCTATCTACGCCACGGATGTCCTTGTAGTTCATCATACCCAGTTCCGGCGTCGCTCCTTCGATGGTATATCCCTCCGGCAACGCGTCCAGATCAGCTTGCGTACGGATAATGTCGTCGAATATGTATCCTCTTGCCCGGTCGGTATGATAGCCCAGTTCCGAACGATAAGCCGGAAGATTTTCCGCCTCATCCCTAAGTACAAGTTTATTAACGGCGTAACCGAGGTTGCCTCCGACGCGCAGGCTGAGATCCTTCGTCAGCGATTCGATATAATTGGCTTCGATTTCAAAGCCGTGCGAATCTACTATACCGTAGTTTTCGGCAGCGAGGTTGAGTCCGGAAGTCGATGGGAGCGAACTGATGCGGGCGCCCAGAATATCATACGTATGCTTTTTGAAGAAATCGAACCCGAAAGTCAGTTTGTTTTTCAGGAATCCCAGGTCGATACCCCCGTTGTAAGCCAGTGACTTTTCCCATGTAATATCCTCGTTCGGAATCACATTTGGTGCAAGTCCGATGGCTCCCGTTCCGTACTGTGCGCCGGACGTCAAGCCGTAGAGATGCTTCCACTGCCATCTGTCCTCAATGCCGTCGTAATTGATGTCAATAAAGTCATTTCCCATCAAGCCTACCGAACCTCTCAATTTCAGTGAACTGATAAATTGGATATTGTTTTTGAAGAAATCCTCTTCGGAAACGCGCCACGCCGCAGAAGCGGAAGGGAAGAATCCCCAGCGTTTTTCAGGAGCGAACATCACCGAGCCATCGTATCTCATAGACACGTCGATCAGGTATTTGTTGTCATACCCATAGTGAATACGTCCGACGTAGGATTCACGTCCGTTTTCCGAGCCTGAACCTTCTAAGGAACGGTCAGCCGGATCCGTACTTCCCGCGTTGAGTTGATCTACCAGATTGGAAGCATAATTCCGTACTTCGCCACGGAAATAATCATTGAATCCTTCCGAAGATTCGTAGATGAATGCGGCGCTGACTTCGTGCTTGCCGAAGGTACGGTCGTAGTTGATGTATCCGTTAAACTGGTAATTCCGCCCGCTATCATACCTTTCGGCGATGAAATTCCCGTCGTCGCGCGATTTTGCAGCCTTTACCGTATTGGTTAGCACATAACCGCCGGGACGGGTGGTCTCAAAATCGTACCATGTGGCCGGATAAACGGATTCTTTGGTGAACTGGTGTCTGAGATAATTGTTGTACAGCAATTTCAAACTCAATCCGGGTACCAAAGGCACATCGTACTTCAGGGTAACGGATGCTTCGGTACTGGCATACTTACGGTTGATATATCCGTAGTCGGTCGAAGAGAGGAGCATAAAGTTCATCGACATGTCATTAGCCACGGGCAACCCGTCGATATAGGAAGGACGCATACCCGGTGTGTAGAGCAGCGCCATTCCGAAGTAATCGTACATGGAATCGTTCCGATAGTCATTCTTCCAATAAGGTTTGAGGTCGTCTCTGACGTCGGTATTCAGGTCTAACCCCACGACCAGGTCACGCGTGATATTCGCTTCGAGGTTGGCCCGGAAGGAATATTTGTCGAAAGTCATGTTGTTGAACGCGCCTGTTTCGTAGTAGTACGAACCTCCGAGGAAATAGCGAATCCGGTCTGTTCCGCCGCTTACGTTCAAGGCATGATGCGTTACTACGGGATTTTGCCAGGCTTCTTCCATCCAGTCATGATTGTTGTTCTTGAAATATTCAAGTTCCTCGGCATTGACCAGAATCGGGTCGTCGGCCGGTCTTTTGGCCGTATACAGGTAGCGGTCGTTGATAAAGAGCGCCTGATGGTAGGCGTCCTGCATCTTGACGTACTGCGTGGGGGACGACACGCCCAGGGTTCCCGTATAGTTGATAGTGGGCTTGCCTTCCTTGCCGCGTTTGGTGGTGACGAGGATGACGCCGTTGGCCGATCGCGAACCGTAGATGGCCGCCGAAGCACCGTCCTTCAACACCGAAATGTTTTCGATGTCGCCGGCTTCCAGCCCGTCGAAGGCGAATTTGTCGCGCGTCACACCGTCGATGACGTAGAGTGGGTCGGTATTGTTCCATGTTCCTGCGACCCGGATCTTGATATCCGAAGCGTTACCCGGCCGTCCGCCGGCGCTCTGCGTGACCATCACACCCGCCAGTCGCCCGGCCAGCGCATTGGAAAGATTGGAGGCCGGAACGGCTTGAATATCTTCCGTCTTCATGGTGGAAATGGAACCGGTCAGGTTGACCTTCTTTTGCGTTCCGTACCCCACAACTCCGACTACCGCCAACGCCTGCACGTCTTCTATCAGCCTGATTTCACGAGATTTGCCCCCCCCCCCGGCGGATAATACGCTGATTTCCTGCGTAATATATCCAATAACAGATACTTGCAGGATAGCGTCCTTCGCCACGGTCAGCGAGAAATTTCCGTCCACATCGGTCACAACACCGTTGGCCGTTCCTTTCTCCATCACATTGGCTCCGATGACCGGTTCGCCGTTCTCGTCGGTCACGGTTCCGGAAATCCGGATACCCTGCTGTTCCACGACGAGCGGCGATTTGGTGATGATGATGTGCCGGTCGATAATCCGGTAGCTCAATTCCTGATCCCTGAGCAATTCGTTCAGGATTTCAAAAACCAGCTTGTTCCTGGCCACCAGCGTCACCCGACGGTCATTGTCGATTTCCTCGCTTTTGTAGAAAAACATAAATTCGGACTGTTTTTCTATCTGCGTCACAACGTCATAAAACGTTCCATCCTTTACCTTGACAGACACACGATGTTCCTCTGCATACGACGAAGCCGACGTATACACAATGCCTGTCAAAATCATAATTACTGTCAATTTCATTATACGGCCTGCTTTAAGGCCTCCTTTCGCTTTTGGTTTAATACATTTTTTATCCATATACTTGATTTTGGTTTAAGTTAGACATGTTATTCACTCTTTATGTAAATCTCGCTTCCGTCCAGCCGGAAGCGGAACTGATGTTCATGATTGATGATCCGCAGTACGTCCCGGATGTCCTGCCGGAGCGAGAACGTGCCGGTATAGCGGATGTTTTTCAGCCGTTCGCCGTCCATGTGAATGTTTACATCGTAATAATTCTCCAGTCTTTTGCAGATCAGCAGGAGCGGCTCGTCCTTAAATTTATAGGCTCCTTCCAGCCACGTATTTGCCAGCGAAGCGTCTACCCGTGTCACGGACATCTTTCCGGTGATTTGATCGAAATGCGCCTTCTGGCCGGGCGTCAGCGAGACGTCGTTTATTTTCAGGCCGCTGCTGTTCATGGATTCGAGCGAGATGCTTCCTTCCTGCAGGGTAACGATTGCATAGGATTCGCCATGATAAGCCTCGACATTGAATGCTGTCCCACGGACGGTGATGTTCTGCTGTTTCAACCGGACAATAAAGGGTTGCGCTTCCTTTTTGGCCACTTCGAAATACGCTTCCCCGTCCAGATAGACTTCCCGCGTGTCGCCGTCGAAATCCGAAGGATAGCGCAGCGTGGTAGCGGCATTCAGCCTGACCACGCTTCCGTCGGACAGGTTCACCTCACTGGGTTTGCCGCCTTTGGGCACACGGACTTCGTTGTATACGACGGGACGGATTTTCTCTACCGGGCGGGAGCGTCGGCCGAAGTAGTCGCCGACGCCGAAACTGATCAGGAGGGCGACGACGGCTGCGGCGGCATACCGTAACAGGACGTTCGGCCGTATCTTCTTCCGTTCCGGTTCGTCGGGAAGGGTCGCAGGAAGTGTCTTACCCGTGATTTTCCGCATCATTTTCCGCCAGCTCCGCTCGATGTCTTCACGCTCCATCGCCGGACGCTTTCGCGTCAGGTCATGCAGGGTTTTCAGACGGACCAGTTCCTTTTTGTTTTCGGGCGATTCCTGCAGCCACAAGTCCAGCATCCGGAGTTCGTCCTCCGTGATTTCCCCGTGCAGGTAACGCACAATGTATACCTCTATATTGTTTCTATCAGACATTTTTATCCGGTTGTTTGCATAATAAACGATTCGAAAACAAAATATACTTACGAAAAGGACAAAAATTTTTGTGGAGACCTTGAATGATTATCCCACAAAATGAGTTTGGAAGCTCCCAAACTCATGGTTCGGACGGAAATTTGTCGTATTTTTGCGGGAAATTTATGGATAAGGAATTATGAAAGAGTTTAACACTACAGGTCCCTGCGACCCTCAAAGACATTATATGTTACCTCCCAAAGTTCGTTTGGCCGGCGCCGATTTGAACAGATATATAGAGAAAGAACTCTATTGGGTGCTTCATGCGCCGCGCCAGACGGGGAAAACAACCTTCCTGATCAGTTGGATGCGCGAACTGAATGCTTCGGGCAATTATGCCGCCTGTTATGTGAGCGTGGAAGTGACACAGGGGATAACCGATGTAGAACGGGCCATCCCCCTGATTCGCGAATCCATACGAAAGTATGCGGGAGATTTCGGCCTGCCGGTCCCTCAGACAGATACGGCGGAGCCGGGTTTTATGCTCAGCAATATACTTGGGAACTGGGCGAA
>JAISWC010000216.1 GCA_031271245.1 Tannerella sp.
ACCTTCGCGCAGAGACAGCTCGACTGGATCCTGGGCAACAATCCCTTCGGCTGTTCAACGATGACTGGCGTGGGATACAATCACCCGCGACCCTTCATCAACAGCGACCAGTTCCGCCCGTACACTCCGCTCCTGCCCGGCGCAGTGATGAACGGTCTGGGAGGCGACCGCGACGACCAGCCTTTTCTTATCACCGAAAACAACTATAACCAGTCGGAATACTGGACGCCGATGGTGGCCTATACCCTGTGGCTGATGAGTGAGCTGAACGCCGGCGAACAGGATATCCTGAAACAGCATTTTCTAAAACCGCCCGAAAGCATGACCGCCGGCGTATATTGGTACTGGATGTCGGACAATATATCCAAAGAAGGCGTCGTCCGTGACCTGGAGGCCATGAAACGGGCAGGGGTCAACAGCGCTTTTATCGGCAATATCGGCGGTCAGGGCGTAGCGCCCGGCAAAGTAAAAATCTTTACGGACGAATGGTGGGAGGTGCTGCATACGGCAATGAAAACCGCCGGCGAACTTGACATCGAGATCGGCATGTTCAACTGTCCGGGATGGAGTCAGACGGGCGGCCCGTGGATCAAACCTTCGCAGGCGATGCGCTATCTTGCCGCCTCCGAAACAAAAGTGGAAGGACCTGGCAGGGTGACCGTCCGGCTGCCCGTCCCCAACGCCGCTTCGCGCATGGGCGAATGGTCGGGAGACTCGTTTGTTAATAATGAAGACCGTCCGTCGGAAGATTTTCAGGATGTGCGCGTACTGGCTTTCCCGCTTGCCAAAGCATACAAATCGAATCTTTTCGACCTGCCCGGAGCGTCGGTAACCGTTTCCGGCAATATTCTGCGCCCCGACACGGGTGTGCATGTACGCTTCCTGACAAAGGTGCCGGCCGCCTCGCCGATTGCCGCGAGATATGTCATACCCGGCGGGACGCAGGATACGCCCGTCGAATCGTCCATCACCCTCCGCCTGCCGCAGCCGCAGACAGCCCGCAGCCTGACGGTCTATCCCGCCGGACTGCTCACGGCCGGCGCTCGGTTGCAGGCTAACGTCGACGGTGAGTTCCGTACCGTCGCCTCGTTCAGTTTCAACCGCTCGCTGCCCATGCTGCATGTCGGACACGAACCGTTTGCGCCTTCGGTCACCTCGTTCGAGGCTGTCACGTCCGACGAGTTTCGCCTCGTCTTCAGCAACAGCGACACCCCTAACGGCCTGGGGCAAATCATCCTTTCCCCTGCTCCCGCGGTCGAAAAGTATCCCGAAAAACTGCTCGCCCGCCTGCGTCAGGGCAGCGCTCCCGCGTGGAATGCCTATCTGTGGGATCCCGTCAGGGCGACCGAAGATGAAACGGGGCTTGCCGTTTCGCCCGGGCAAGTCGTTGACATTAGCGATCGGATGAGCGCCGACGGAACGCTTGCGTGGGAAGTCCCGGAAGGCGAATGGCTTGTGCTGCGCACAGGCATGATTCCGACTTACGTCATGACCTCGCCCGCCACACCCGAAGGTACAGGCCTCGAAATGGACAAGATGAGCCGTGCGTTTATCGCCGGTCATCTCGACGCTTTCATCGGCGAGGTGATGCGCCGCATCCCGGCAAACGACCGCAAGACCTTCCGCGTCATCATCAGCGACAGTTGGGAAAAGGGCGGTCAGAACTTCACCGACCATTTTATCGATTCGTTTAAAGTGCACCACGGATACGACCCGACGCCTTTCCTGCCGGTAATGACAGGGCACGTTGTCGGAAATACTGAAATATCAGACCGTTTCCTGTGGGATGTGCGGCGCCTGACGGCCGACATGGAGGCGACAAACAATGTGCTCGGAATGTCGGAAGAGGCTCGCCGGCGCGGACTTGTTACATGGCTCGAGAATTACGGCGACTGGGGCTTCCCGGGCGAATTTCTGCTGTTCGGCAAATATTCCGACATGGTCGGCGGCGAATTCTGGGAAGACCGCTACAAACCGTACATCCCCGTCGCTGCCTCGTGTGCCCATATCTACAACAAGGACAGGGTGTATGCCGAAGCGTTCACCAACGGCGCAGGCGCATACCTCCATCACCCCGGATCGCTCAAACCCTTTGGCGACGCCGCTTTCACGGAAGGAATGACACGTACCGTGCTGCATGTCTATATCCAGCAACCCTACGAAGACCGCCATCCGGGTATTGATACGTGGTTCGGCATCGAATTTAACCGCAAAAATACGTGGTTCAGCCATGCCGACCTCTTCACGGCCTATCTCAAACGCTGCGGCCTGATGCTCGAACAGGGGCGCAATATCGCTGATGTAGCGTATTTTATAGGTGAAAATATTCCGGTCAACAGCGGGCCGATCGAGATGAAAGACAGCAGCTCGCGACCGGCTAACATCCGCTCCGGTATGCCCGCCGGATATCATGCGGATTATGTCAATTACGACGTGATAATGAATGATATGAAGGTTGAGAATGGCTTGCTGACCCTGCCTCACGGCATTTCGTACCGCCTGCTCGTCCTGCCCGACCTCCCGACGATGCGCCCCGAACTGTTGCAGAAAATCGAACAGCTCGTTGCCGACGGAGCCGTTCTGCTCGGCGCTCCGCCCGCCCGATCGCCAAGCCTTGCCGGCTATCCTGCCGCCGATGCCAAAGTCGGGCAACTGTCGGAGGCGCTGTGGGGATTTACATCCGAAAATTACGCTGCGCCCGACAAGGCGCCCAAACAGCACAGGTACGGAAAAGGATTGGTGTTGAGTAACATGAGCCTGCATGAGGCGCTGGATCGCCTTCATATCGCACCCGATTTTCGCTCCGACGCCGACCGTGTCCTCTATGCTCACCGTTCGGCGCCTGACCGTGAAATCTTTTTCGTAAGTAACCAAAACGCTTCCCGCGTGGATTTTGCACCCGTGTTTCGCGTCGGCGGCGGCACGCCCGAACTGTGGAATCCCGTAACGGGCGAGATACATACCGCGCCCGAATTTTACCGCAGCGATGCCTCAACAACTGTCCCCCTGCAACTCGAACCCCACGAAAGCGTATTCGTCGTGTTCAACAGCCGGGCAGTCAAACCGCCAAACAGCCGGACAGTCAGACAGCCAGACAGTCAAACTGTTCTAACCGTCTCTTCGCCCTGGACCGTTACGTTCGAATCCGACCCGGTGAAGCGCGGCCCCGCTAAACCGGCAGTTTTCAAACAGCTGACCGACTGGTCGCAAAACGCCGACGAACGCATCCGCCACTTTTCCGGCACAGCTACCTACAGGACGTCGTTCAATGTTCAATCTTTAAATGCTTTAACGGTCGAAGATTCACACTTCTATCTCGACCTCGGCAAAGTTGGCGCGATGGCCAAAGTGAAGCTCAACGGTCAGTATGCCGGGGGCGTTTGGACACCTCCTTACCGCCTCTGCATTGACGGGTTGCTTTATGAAGGAAAGAATACGCTTGAAATTGAAGTGGTTAATACCTGGGTTAATCGCATGATAGGCGACCAGTACCTTTCACCGGACAAGCGGTTCGTTGATTCGCCTTTCAATCCTTACAAAACGACGTCGCCGCTTCAGGAATCGGGACTGCTCGGGCCGGTCAGCATTTTGAAAATACCGGGACAAGGCAAGCAGAACCTCTTTCCTGCGTTTTGAGAACGGTCCCGACGGCGTCAAAAATCTTGTTTCGGCTACGGTTCAAACGTTTGCCAGACTTGTTCCTTTGTTTGCGGGTCTGGAACGTAGCGGAACGTTTCCGGCGAGGCTTCGAAGGTGCGAT
The DNA here is from genome assembly GCA_031271245.1 of Tannerella sp. Taxonomy (GTDB): domain Bacteria; phylum Bacteroidota; class Bacteroidia; order Bacteroidales; family Tannerellaceae; genus Tannerella. The sequence goes on from JAISWC010000216.1 coordinate 3,761, forward strand.
AGATGGACAGGCCTTTGCAGATGCCCAGCGCCGTGTAGTCGCCCGGCTTTTTGCAAATCAGTTCGGAAGGTTGGTAGCGCGGGTTGGCTATCCATTCCAGTTCGTTTTGCCCGTTGTAGACCGGGAACCAGGCGATGCCATTGTGCCGTCGCACGCCGTCGTAGACGAAGCCGTAGTCGCGGTCGCACCAGGCGCCGAACGTGAGCGGTTCGTCGGGACAGGCGCTGACGGTGGCGTGCACCCAGTCGGGTGGCACAATGACCACGTCGCCCGGATGCGCTTCGACGGCAAAACAGCGTCCCGGACGGTCTTCCGCATATTCCTGCAGGTAGATGACGGCTTTGCCCGACCAGATTTCGTACACCTCCGGCGTCGACCGTCCGCAGCGTGACGAGACCTTGTGAATGTGTCCCTGGCTGCGGACGGGTTCGCGACCGAGCCGTCCTGCGGCGTATGTGACGACGCCGTAGAGCAGATGCATCCCGTGCAGCAGCTGGCGGTGATGGTGTTTGCCGACGTCCATTGCGATGGCGTAGACGACGTCGGGGCCTTCGCAGCGGGGATTCATCAGGCTGCCGCGGATGTCGTCGAGCCGCCGGAGTTCGGCCTGCGGGCCGAAGACGTCGCTGCCGTATGCAAATCCCATCGGATTTGTCGCCGGCCGTATGTCGATTCCCGGATTAAATTCCATCCTTTTATGCCTGATTGCGAACGTAAGCCTTGATGGTAGCACACTGCCGCCCTTCCGACTCGCCGGAGGGACGGATAATGTATTCGTCCACACCCGCCGGCACGATGAACGTTTCGGCATAGTGTACGACAAACGGGTCGAAGGCGTTGTGTGGGCTTTCGACCGTTGCTTCGCGCCCTTCGACGAGGTTCAGCACGTTTACGCCGCCGCCCGTCCGGTGATGCACGGCGGTGGTAAACCGGTGGCGCCGGGTTTCGATAAATTCGCGTTCGTGCAGTCCGGTGCGTTCCTCTGTCCATCCGTCGCCGCCGGCAACCGGTTCGACACGGTTCAGGAATTCGCGCTTCACCCGCGATTCCGTGCGGTTCCACTGTATTGAACGCTCTCCGTGGGCGATGTTGAGCGGGCGCGGACGCCCGTCAAGTCCCAGCCGTCCCCAGTCCCAGAGCTTGAAGGTGAAGATAAAGGGCGTCGCACTGATTTCGAGTACCATGGAATTGGCGCCCGAGCAGTGGACGGTTCCGGCGGGAATCAATACGTGGTCATGCTTTTTGACGGGATACCGGCCGGCGTACTTTTCCGCGTCGAACGTTCCGCTTGTCTGTGCCGCCCGCAAATCATGCAACATGGCTTCGGGATTTATCCCTTCTTTCAGTCCCAGATAGACGCAGGCGT
>JAISWC010000018.1 GCA_031271245.1 Tannerella sp.
CAAAGTCCTCAAAGTCCCTTATTAAACCAAACAACCTTTGAAAATCATTCAATCTTCCACCATTCATCCTTCACGCCCCATTTTCCTGACGTTTCCGCGCCCCGATCGCATCCACAAACTGAGCCATTCCGCCCGCGCCAAGGGTCAGTCCGTTATTCATCAGGTTTTCATAGCCCGTAGCTTGATTGTTCCACATGCCCTGCATCTGATTCCCGTACATATCTTTTCTCCCGAAATACTGATCGGTCACACGGTCCTTATACTGTTGTCCCAGTGCTCCGAGCTGCGCGTAGGCATCGGAGACCGCCCGGTTGGTTGCCTCCTGCTGTGCCGCCTGCACCTCCGGCGTTGCACCCGTAACAACTGCCATGTTAGCCGCCGAACGGTTCCGGAACTCCAGGCCTTCCCGCATGTTTTTCATCATCGCCTGCACGTCCGCTCGCTGCGTATAATCCGAATAAGCGTTCCGATTATACCACGCCGTATTTTCATCGTTTTGCCGTGCGAGATACTGTTCCATGCGCCTGCGTTTCCGTGCGGCATTCGCTCCGCCGAAGATGCCCGCGCCGAGCCCCACGGCGCCGCCCACCAGGGCGCCCCAGGGACCGAATGCCGCTCCCGTTGCCGCTCCCGTTGCCACTCCTGACAGGGCGCCCTTTCCAATTTCATTTCCTCCAGCCATATCTTTTTTTTATGGCAAATAAAGCCCAAAACAGCTATAATCCCTTCCCTTCGTGCAAAAAAATCGCCCGCGTATAGAAAACTGTGCCCCCGCAGACCGCCGGAAGCGGGGAGGACGCCCTTACCTTTGCCGCAAAAAAGCGATGAAGCATGTAATCATAACCGACCTGCGGGAACTTTGCGACTGGCTGCGCGACTGGTTTCACTACCGGCGCCAGTCGTTTAAGATGTCGCTTGCCATCCGTCTGGCCGACCTGAAGCAGCGTGCATACAACCGGCAGTATCACGTAATGATCATGACCCTCCCGCAGGGTGACAGGCTGGTATCGGTAACCCGTGACGAGATACAGTCCTTCAAGCGAAAGAAGTGGCTACCCAAAAGGACGGGCATGATAGAACTGGAGAAATCCATTTTCTACTCTACGCCCGCAGGCAGGAACAACCGTTCCACAGTTGGAGAGCGTGCGGAAGCAAGAAAGAAATACCTGCGATATGCCTGTCGGAGCAGCAGATTTACCCGCCGGCACCGGGCGGTTACCGGAAAGTAATTACAGGAGATGATTCGGCCATCTCTCCCTGTCGCGAGACAGGATATTTATTTTTTTCATTTGATAAGTGATATGTACTCAATTTGTGATTCGAAAGGTTTTGCCGGGAGGCAGAACCTTTTTTTTACAGCTTCAGATTCACGCAGTCCAGCACTTTTCGGTTAGCCTCGTCAATCAGCGAATAATCCTTTTTAATATAGATATCCGTCACCTTCATCTCCCCGCTCACGTGATTGAGCGCCTCATGAACCGCATACTTGTTTATCCCGGCCACGTTGACCGCGATCGTCGCCCACGAATGACGCGCGGCATAAAACTCCAGGTCTTCCACATTTACGCCGTTCTCCGCGCCAATCTTTTTCAGTCCCCGGTTAATCGCGCAGTTGAACGTGTTCGGGGTTGCGTACATCCGGTGAAATTTAAACACCCGCTCGCCTGCGGGGTCTCTGTATTTTTCAACGAGCGGCAGGATTTCCGGTTCGATACGGATACTGATTTCCGCCCCGTCCGCCCGGCGGCCGGTCACTTTTGTCCGGCGGTAGGTAATTCGGCCATCTTCGATACAGTCACAGTTATACAAATCTACGGAATTCATCCCGACAAGCGCAAAGGACAGCAAAAACATATCTTTGGCCAGATTGTACCTGTTTTCGCCCCAGCTCACATCGGGCATGTACGGCAGTGCCGCGATGGCCTGTACGGTCTTAACCGCCAGCGCTCTTTTTCTGACCGGCGGCAATTTAGGGATTCCGAACTCCGTGAAAGGAGACTGCGGAATACAAATCATCCCCTCACTCTCCCGGTTATATTTCCGCTTGGCCATGTTGTGAAGCGCCCGGACATTAGACGTGTAGAGTGATTGAGCACGGCCGCCCTTTTTCCGGTTTCGCAGGGGGGGGCTGTTCGTTAATCCAGTCAATAAAACCCTCAAGGAAAGATACGGTTATCTCGGATATATCCAATGACTCCCGGCCGGTAAAGCGTTTTAGCGCGTTAAGCGTAATTCCGTAGCAACTTGCCGTACCCGGTCTCCCGTTTTTCTTCAGTGACGCCACCACCTCTTCTCCGAACTTTATAAAGTCCAGTCGAAAAACATCTCCTTTCCCAACCCTTTTTAGATAATCGACAACCTGGTCGGCCGTCATCGCATCCAGTCTTTCGCCCAAAGCATTACAGGCATTCCGATACTTTCTGACGGTTTCTTCCAGCACATCCAGAACCGCCTGATTTTTTATTTTCGTGCTTTTTGTCACCTCTTCTTTGGTTACAAAAAGAGAGGTCGCCATGTACTTCACGACACGTTTGTGTGTGACACGAATCTTGACATTGAATGTCCCGTCCGTTTTTTTGTGGTGTTTCTCCACAACCGCTTTAAATGTTGCCATAATTACTGTGAAACATCTGTGAAACAATTTGCCGCAAATATAGTCAAAAAGTGCGGAAAGTGCAACTCTGTTCGTAGTCTTGCCGGGAATCGAACCCGGATCTAAAGTTTAGGAAACTTCCATTCTATCCATTGAACTACAAGACCTCTTTTTTTTGAAGTGCACAAAAGTAGTGTCTTTTTTGCAAACGGACAAATCTCTTCACAGTCGAAATGACTTTGTAAAAGCGCAAACGACTTGACTTCAGGAAAGTCTGACAGGTGCAGCCGGTAATATTCCAGGATGCGGCAAATGATACGCGACCGTTCGTGACGCGAAAAGGCATACACAGCCATGTTGGCGTAATTCATCCGAAGCAGCCGGTAGAATATGACACTTTCCGTTTCGTCCAGATAATGGCGGTGTTCCGGTGGCGTGCCGGTAAATACACCGTTCATCATGTCGAAACAGCATCCCGGCCGGTAGGATTCCGCATTCGGATACACGCCAAGGTAACGCACCAGATGTATCAGAAACACCAGATGGAAGTTGGCGACACCCTCGTCCGAGAGTTCCAGCCAGCGAATGGATTCATATAGGTACTCGAACAGCCGGGCGTCCGGTTCTTTCGTGCGCACGGCGCGGTAAAGTATCTCGGCCAGGAAAAGCGCGATGATGTTTTTCACCGGATGCGTCGGAATACCCGTCAGCGGATAACAGGCCTTCATTTCCCGGATACGCTGGATATCCCTTGTGTTCAGATGCTCTACCTCCATTTCGATCACCGACAGCGGCAAAAAAAGCGCGTGGGGAACCATTGTTTTCCGTCCCTGCCTGCGCGCGACCAGATAGGCCGCGCGCCCGAAGGATTCCGTGTAGATGTGAACAATGGAATACCTGTCGTTATAGGGCAGGGCGTGCAGTACGATTCCGCGCGTTTTACTCAGCATTTTTTCATCATTGCGCGTTACCTTTCCGAGAGCGGCACATAGGGAAATACTTCCGGAATGATGTTCTTGTAGGCCGGGCGGATGATACGTCTGCCGGCGAAGTTCAGTTCCTCGTTGCGGTGAGCCGTCCAGCCGACGATGCGCGCCATGGCAAACAGCGGCGTGTAGATCTCGACGGGCAGTCCGATCAGCTCGTAGACAAATCCGGAATAAAAATCGACGTTGCTCGACACCTGTTTGCCGTTGTTCTTGACGCGGGCAAACACGTCGACGGCGCGTTCTTCGAGCTGTTCGAGAAACTCGAACTCGGCCAGCCGTCCCTTTTCCCCTGCCAGTTCGCGCGCCAGTTCACGCAGCAGTAGGGCGCGCGGGTCGGAGACGGTATACACCGCATGGCCGATACCGTAGATCAGTCCCGTCCGGTTGTAGGCCTCCCGGTTCAGGATACGGGTCAGGCAGGCGTCAATTTCCTCCACCTTTTCCCAGTCTTCGACGGTTTCCTTCAGGTAATTGAACATGTCAACCACCTGGATATTCGCCCCGCCGTGGAGCGGTCCCTTGAGCGAACCGATGCCGGCGGCGATGGAGGAATAGATGTCTGTCCGGGTGGACGAGGTCACGCGCACGGTAAAGGTGGAGTTGTTGCCGCCGCCGTGTTCGGCCTGCAGAATCAGCAGCAGGTCAAGTGTGCGGGCTTCGAGTGCCGTATAGTCCTTTTTCAGCATGTAGAGGAAATTCTCCGCAAAGGCCAGTTCGGGATTCGGATGGCGGATGTGGAGCGAACGTCCCTTGTCATGATGACGCAGTACGTTGTAGGCGTATGCGATGATGGTCGGGAAACGGGAAATCAGCTCGATGGACTGCTGCATGATGTTCTCGCGCGAGAGGTCGTCGGGATTTTCGTCAAACGTGTACATCTCGAGCACGCTGCGCGCCAGGATGTTCATAATGTTGCTGCCGCGGAGCGACATGATGCTCATGGTTGTTTCGTGTGGCAGGGGCATGTTCTCGTACAGCAGGTCGCGAAACTCCTTCAGTTCGTCCCGGTCGGGCAGGTTGCCGGAGAGCAGCAGGTAGGCCACTTCTTCAAAACCGTACCGTTTTTCCTTCATGGCGGCATGGACGAGGTCTTCGATGTCGTATCCGCGGTAAAACAGTTTGCCGGGGATGGGTTTCAGTTTGCCCTCTTCCGTGCGCTCATAGCCCACGACGTTTCCTATTCTTGTCAGTCCGACCAGTACGCCGGAACCGTCTTCGTTGCGCAGGCCGCGTTTGACGCCGTACTGTTTGAACAGCGAGTTGTCTATCTTCGACGATCGCTTGACCGTATCGGCCAGCTTGCAGGTTAAATACTTCTTAATCATGATTCCTTACATTTTTTTATTATACATTCTACTTCAGAAGGTAGTTAGTAGAGTGGCTGTTTGGAGATTTCCGCTCTTACCTGCCACTTACTGTTCTATTATCTACTAATCTACCTATCTACTAACTACTATCTATTAACTACTATACTAACTACTAATTACTATCTACCAGCTCCATTCCCCGAATGATTTCGTCGCCGAAAGCGGAGGTTGTCAGCGCCTGTCCCTGCGGCATGAAGCGCGCCAGGTCGGCGGTAGCCCGGCCGTCGGAGAAGCAGTGTTCCATTGCGCCGGTAATCCGTTGGGCAGCCTCCGTCCAGCCGAGGTATTCGAGCATCATCACCGCCGAAAGCAGGAGTGACGAGGGATTGGCTTTGCCGGCGCCGGCAATGTCGGGCGCTGTGCCGTGCGTGGCTTCAAAGATGGCGTGTCCCGTGTCGTAGTTGATGTTGGCGCCGGGCGCAATGCCGATGCCTCCCACCATGGCGGCCAGCTGGTCGGAGATATAGTCGCCGTTGAGGTTCAGCGTGGCGATCACGGAGTAGGCTTCCGGCTTCAGCAGGGTGTTCTGCAGGAAAGCGTCGGCGATCACGTCGCCGACCGCAATGCCGCTCCCGGCAAACTCCCGTTCGGCCAGTTCGTAGCCCCACTGCCGGAAACCGCCTTCGGTATACTTCATGATGTTGCCCTTGTGCACCAGCGTCACGCCGGGCAGGCGATGCTGCATGGCATACCGGATGGCGGCGCGTACCAGGCGTTCGGTACCCTCGACCGACACCGGTTTCACGCCATAGGCCGAAGTTTCCGGAAAACGGACATTCTCCACGCCCATCTCTTCCCGCAGAAAGCGTCCGAATTTGGCTGCTTCGGGTGTGCCCTGCCGCCATTCGATGCCGGCATAAATATCTTCCGTATTTTCGCGGAAGACGGTCATGTTCACTTTCCACGGCTCCTTGATCGGCGACTCCACGCCCCTGAACCAGCGCACGGGACGCACGCAGGCATACAGGTCGAGTGTCTGCCGCAACGCGACATTCAGCGAACGGATGCCGCCACCTACGGGTGTGGTCAGTGGCCCCTTGATGCCCACCAGGCATTCGCGGAAGGCGTCCAGCGTTTCGCCGGGCAGCCACGAGCCGTTCCGGTTGAAGGAACGCTCGCCCGCCATTACCTCCTGCCACTCGATTCGCTTCCGACCATCGTAGGCCTGTTGCAGCGCCGCGTCTGTCACGCGCCGGCAGACCGGCATAATTTCCGCCCCCACACCGTCGCCCGTGATAAACGGGACGGTTACGCTGTCGGGCACCCGCAATTCTCCATTATAAATCTTCAGT
>JAISWC010000055.1 GCA_031271245.1 Tannerella sp.
GGTGATCCGGTAAACGCCGCCGAATCCGGCCGGGGGTGCAACCGTAGAGACGTTGCGCGCAACGTCTCTACTCCTCTCCGGAAAACCGGCAAGTTAGGAGTTCTGATATTAAAGTATGGATAAAAGGGAAGATTCCAACAGGTCGTTTTTTGATTTAACCACAAAGGGCACAAAAATTTATCACAAAGAACACAAAGCAACAGGGTGTTCTTTGTGCCCTTTGTGATTAAGAAGTTTTCCGGATCATTCCGTATCCGTTTCGGTTGGTCCGGGAAAGAGTAAGCGTCATCCCGATTATAAGAAGCGGCTGTTACCGCTTCCTGCGCGTTCATTCGCTCCTTTACGGCAACCGCGCTGCCGGCAGCAAGGGGAAGGCTTATTCTTCACCCTGCTGAGGCGCGACCGGTTCGGCATCCGGTTGAGCCGTTCCGAAATTGGGATTGTTCAACAGATTCGGGTCTACCGTCACTGCCTCATTCACCTGCTGCCGAATCTCGGACTGGGGCTGGGTACTGACCTCGTGACGCGGCAAAACCGACGTGATGACAATGCTAAAGAAGGCTACACCTCCTGCCAGTCCCCATGTCACTTTCTCCAGAAAATCAGTTGTCTTGCGCACTCCCATATACTGGTTCGAAGAAGAAAAACCGGAAGCTAAACCGCCTCCCTTTGAATTCTGTACCAGCACGATCAATATCAAGAATATTGATGCAATCAAAATTAATATAGAAAAAAATACGTACATACTTTATGACTTAGTATAAATAATCAATTTTTCGAGAAACCGAATTTGGTCTGCAAAGTAAATGCTTTTTTCCGGATATTTCAAACTTAAACCTCTAATTATTTCCAATGCCTTTTCATAACGCCGCTGCTTTATGTATATATTTGCCAATGTTTCAGTGAAATATGGTGTATCCGGCGAAGCGTTTTCCGATGTTTTCGAAGCCGTTAAATTTGGCTTCTTTTCCGCGTTTTCGGCTGTTGCGGCAGGTTCGGCAACCGGACGCCGCCTCAAACGGACGCCCTCGTTTTCAAGAAACGAATCAATCAAATCCTGACGGTGCAGTTTGGCGCCCGGCTCATCCGTCTGCGGATTTTCGGTCAACAGCCAGTAGGTATAGTCGATGGTGGAGGCGGGTGCAAATGCCGTCATGCCGGAGGTCTGCTCTTCCGTCAGTCCTTTCTCCTCCAGGAATTTATCGACCAGTTCAAACGGCGCGTTGGTCTTTTTTGTTTCCGGTTCCGGCGCAACCGGACGCTTGTAGCGGTCGCCCTCGAGCAGGAGAAACAGTTTCAACCTGTCCGCAACATGGATGGCCATCTTTTTCAAGTCTGTTTTCAACCGGAGGTTTTCCGTCAGCGCCAGATTTTTCAGGTAAAGCATTCGCGCGGCGGAGAAATACGGAAAATCTTCCGTCAATTGTTTCAGGTCGGACAATGTCTTTTCGGAAAGCAGCGCCGGATTTTCCATCAGCCGGTATAATTCCGTACGAGTCATAATCACCAGGTAGCTACGGTTGCATTATAAATCAAATCAATCAATTCCTTCACGATTTCGGCGCAAAGGTCATCCTGCACCTGATCAATCGTATTGGTGTTGGAAAATTCCCGGTAAGCCGAGAAACTCTGCTCGAAATCTTCATCCGGATTAGTCTGGTTTGAATAACGCACCCGGACGGAGATGGTCAGGCGGGTCATGGAGGCATAGGCGTCTTCCTTGACGGCCTGCGGCGTGAGTTCGTACCCCGTGATTTCCCCATCCAGGTCCAGCGTTCCGTTTTCGCGGAGCACCTGCAGGCGCGTCTGGCGGATGTATTTGTCTTTCAGTTCGTCCGTAAACCGTTGCGCCAGCGGCGGATAAACCAGCGGCGCCATATTCGGGAAATCGCTGATGGAAATGGACTTTACCAGCGTGTAGTCAATCGACGCCCCGTTGAATTTATACGATATCGAGCAGGAAACCAGCCCGGCAAGCAGCAGCAACCCGGCCAGTCCGAGTTTGTTTCTTCGTGATTCAGTCCAGCCCATATTCCTTGATTTTCCGGTACAGCGTACGTTCTGATATTTTGAGTTCGGCGGCTGCATATTTGCGGCGTCCGTTATGCTTTTCCAGCGCCTTGTGTATCATTTCCTTTTCCACGTCTTCCAGCGCCAGCGATTCCTCGACCGTTTCGATCTCCTGAATGGACGACATCGACCGGAACGGGTGCAAATAGTCATCGCTGTTCTCGTCCATTGCAACGGACGGCTGCATGGTGTTGCCGTTCATAATCTCATGGACTAATTTTTTCAGGTCGTTCATGTCTTTTTTCATGTCGAAAAGCACCTGATAAAGTATTTCCCGCTCGTTGCTGAACATTTTCTGTTCGTTCTCCCTGTTTATCAGGGCCGGCAGTTTTTCCATTTCCAGGTTGGGCAGATACATCCGCAATTCTTCGACGGTGATGGTACGGTCGCGCTCGATCACGGAGATTCGTTCGGTCACGTTTTTCAGTTCGCGCACGTTTCCCGGCCAACGGTAACTGACCAGCAAGCGGCGTGCGTCGTCGTCCAGATGAATGGCCGGCATGTGATATTTTTCCGCGCAGTCGCTCGCGAATTTGCGGAACAGCAGCAACGCATCCTCCGCGCGTTCGCGCAGGGGCGGAATTTCGATCGGCACCGTACTGAGGCGGTAATAAAGGTCTTCGCGAAACTTCCGGCGCATGACGGCCTCGCGCAGGTTCACGTTGGTGGCCGCTACAATCCGCACGTTGGTCTTCTGCACTTTGGAGGAACCGACCTTGATGAATTCGCCGCTTTCGAGTACGCGGAGCAGGCGCGCCTGCGTCGGGACGGGCAATTCGCCCGCCTCGTCCAAAAAAATCGTGCCGCCGTCCGCTCCCTCGAAATACCCCTTCCGGTCGGCCAGCGCTCCCGTGAATGAGCCTTTCTCATGTCCAAACAGTTCGGAGTCAATCGTTCCCTCCGGAATCGCACCACAGTTGACCGCAATGTACGGCCCGTGCTTGCGTGCACTGTTCTGATGGATGATCTGGGGGAAAACTTCCTTCCCGACTCCGCTTTCGCCCGTAATGAGTACGGACAAGTCGGTGGATGCAACCTGAAGGGCGACATCAATCGCCCTGTTCAATCCGGGATGATTTCCTATAATCCCGAAACGTTGCTTGACCTGCTGTATATCTTTCGTTCCTGTCATAATGCCGGTAATTTTTCAATCCACCTGACAAAATTACAAAATGGTTCTGTAAACACAAAATAAAAACGGCGGATTTACTCTTCCGGCTCCAGCGTACCGTAAAAACTGATGGCCTGCCGGTTGTTCGACGTCACGCGGATACTGGACGATCCATTGTCGAAAATCTCTGTCCGGTACAGGAGCACATCATTTTCCGAGCGTGTCCGGAAGGAAATCCGGGCGGTTCCCTTTCTGTCATACGAAAGGGAATAATCCGTGATGACGGACTCGAAATTCAATCCTTTCCCTCCGCCATACGGTATGCTGTATGCCTGACCGAAATAGGGCAGGTATGAAATGACCGTATCGCCACGAACGGTCAGTGAGTAGCTTGAGGTCAAATACTGCGACGGGCCTTTCACGGGCACCATCCGGTTGACCGAAATCTTGTATTGCCGGCTTTCAATTTGCTGTTTAACCGCCTGTGCCTGTTCGTTTACAGCGGTTGCTCTGGACGATGAGCACGAGGTTTGTATCGTCGCTGCCAGCACGATCACCGTCCCTATCCATACTAAATGCATCGTTTTCATCATTGATAAAATAAATTGTTTGTTTGACGACGCTAAAGTACAAAAATCTGCTGTGTTCACAAAATAAATTGTGATTTCTTTCAACTGATGCTTAAACAGTTTTATGTCGGGGAAAGGATTCGAATCAAATCAACGAAAACTGACTTGGCCTGAATAGACTTGACCTTTTCGTTTTAGTCCTGCTATACCTTAATACAAAGTACGGCAAAGGCAACTATATTTTTCGTATGATATATTATTTCCCATTACATCGTGTTTACAGTTTGTTTCCTGCCGACTTTCCGCTTTGTATCAGGGAAATTCCGCTACCTGCCGGTTGCTGTTGCACCGACTGTATCCCGTGAACGCCTGCACCGTTCGCCGCGGCGATATTCGCTACATTTACCAAACCGAACAGCAGGCAAACTGTCAGGAAATGTTGCATCCTGTTTTTTGCTTTCATCATAAAGTTCTCTATAGTTGCAGATATAAAAAGGTTTTGTTTAATTTTTCTCGAAACACGTTCCTGCTGCGAGACGCAGTGCCCACACCCACAAGTAACCGTCGCTGCGAAAACGGACAAGGACTAAACTTAACCGAAAGATATAATTTCTGTAACCGATCAGTAACATTTGGTCTTTACTTTTGTATCGTTAAAGAGTTGAATTTTTAGAAAGATAAAAAGGAATAGTTTTCGCACAATAAGATATGGAAGAACTTTTTCCGCATCAAGCCGGTATGAAAAAAAACGATTTGTTTTCTCAATAG
>JAISWC010000072.1 GCA_031271245.1 Tannerella sp.
CCCCGCGTAAAATCATTGCTGATACGTCCGCCGATGGCTGTTTTCTTGTGACTGTAAAAGCATTTTTCACCGTTGGGATCAATGACCCACAGGTCGATGTCAGTATCCTTTTTATTCCAGTTGATCACGACGCGGATATTCACCGGAAGATGAGCTACGAGACGTTTATCCACGCCGAACAGGTTCAGTTTGCTGCGGTGACGCGAAATCAGGTTGTTGATTTCACAGACCAGGATTTCTTCAATGCCATTGTCGCGACTGGCTGCTTCCGGCGAATAACTGGCGTTCAGGATGCCGTACAGACAATCCAGCGCTTCCCGGTAGCGCCCGTTGTCCTGCAATGCCAGGGCGTAGTCGCGGTGGCTTTGCGGGTCCATGGGCCGCCATTCCCTGATTTTCTGCGTGACAAACAGTTCCCGTGCATATTCGCCCTGTTCCTTCAGTTTATATGCCAGCGTCTTGAACAGTTCGGCATTTTCCATGTCCAGTTCGGCCAGGCTGCTTAATATCAGCAGCCCCGTCTCGTTTTGTCGCTTTTCGAAGAAGAAGCCGGAGACGTCGAGGAAAAAGGCCGGCGTTTCGACATGCGTGTCGCGCAGGGCGAGGTACGTGGCATACGGATCGACGGCAGCCGCGATTTGCTGCATCCAGGTATTGTCGTTCCGGATGTTCGGAAGCCGAATCACGGCCGGCGGCGAGGCAGGCGCTGCCATGCGTTTGGCTTCGGCCCGCATGGCGCGCGCCGAAGGCGGCGGAGCGGCCATTTCCCTGGCTACGGCGGAAGCGTTTTCATACACCCTGACCGCGGCATCCGACTCCTGTGCCGCCATGTCGGCCATCTGGTACAGTGCGACCTCCACCTGTTCTTCCTCGTCTACAGTTAGATTGGAAACCTCTTCTTCCGCTTTTTTCTCCGGCACGGGATATGCCTTTTCCGCCTTGAAGTCGGTCGCCCACCATGCCTTCAGATCGTTGACGCAGCCGACCGCCCGTTCCAGCAGATCGTTGACGCGGACTTCCTTCTGCGCGCGCAAGTCCTTGGACAGGCGGTCATATTCTTCGCGCAATTCGGCCGGAGGCGCAATTTCATAGCGTGCATAGTCGGCTGCGCTCTCCAGCACCAGCAGGCTGGTATGCCGCGTGACGATTCCGAACTGCCTGCCCAGCCGTTCGATGTCCTCTCTGTTTTGCCCGTACCGCACATCCATTTCCGCAATCTTTTTCTGCGCCCACACGCGGCTGACGTTTAGATCGTTTGTTTGATACTCCGATTTGACCTTCCGCCGCAATTCCGTTTTCCCGTCATATCCGAACAGCAGGGTCAACTCTTTCGAATCGGCGCGGAGGATGCCGGCTACGGAAAGATGACCGTCCGTCTCCACCGGCATAGACGGATAGACTTCCGATACAAGCCCTTTTTCTTCTATTCCCAGGAAACGCAGCTGACGCCGGTTCAGTTGCCGGAAGGCATCCTCCGCCCGGATACCGGCCAGATTCACGAACTTTCCGCCGGTCTGGTCGCAGAGGGCTTTCAGACTGCTGAAATCGGCCTTTGAGGATGTATTGATGCAGTGTACCGGCCGGCGGATCGAGACCGTATGGGGACCGAACGTAGACAGTCCGTCGGAGAAAAGGAGGTATTCGTCGGCGGAAAACCCGTCTGTCCGAAGCTGACTGAAATCCGTTCCGCCGTCGTAAACGACGTTTTGCAAGAATGATTTCAATTCTGCCCAGTCGCCGTTCCGGACGGAGAACGTTTTCGCCTTTGTGAAACGAATGTTCAGCAGTCCGACTTCGACGGTCAGGTTTTGCTTTTGGCGGATGATTTTGTCGAGCAGTTCCCATTCTTTCGTGTGGTCGCGCTGCAAGCCGCTCAGCGAGTTGTCCCAAATGAGACCGATGCGGTTGCTCCACGTTTTCGGACGGTCGCTGTCCGGCAGGAATGCGTTGATCAGGAAATAATACGAACCGTCCCTGTTCTTTTGCATGACCGTTTCGGGCACCTCCGCGCTTTTCGGCAGACGGACGGTCAGCGCACGCGAAGGACGGAAATGGCTCTTTTGCATCGAAGCCGCGTATATCCGGTTCTCTTCGGTGAAAACGAGGCTGCTGTCCGGTTGTTCGACCCACTGTGGCCGCTGCATGGACTGATATACCTTCATACTGAGTGAAAACGCCGGAATCGCCTGCGGATAGTCCAGCGGCAAATGATACTGCATAGATCGGCCGCCGGCCAGGGACAGCGTTTCTTCATACGCAATCCGGACGGTACGCTCGCCGTTGGCGGGCAGCGGATAGATGCGTGTCCGGAAATTGTTGCCTTCTACCCGTTCCAGCAGACCGGGGTCGACCTGCCGATGTTCAATGCTTTCAAATACTTCGGTCGCCTTCGCCTTGCTTACCGGCACGGCCTCGCGCATTTTCCCGCCGATGTCGATGGCATAACGGCTTACCGTGACACCTTCGGGCATCGAGAAGGTCAGTTCGCCCTCCAGTATCCGGGCGCCGCGGTTGTGAAACACCATGGTCATGGTCGTCACAGCCACGTTTCCGAAAACTTCAACGTCGATATCCATCCGTTGAAGCGTAACGGCGGAAGCTTGCGTCTCGCCCGTTACTTTCATTACAGGTACCTGAGCAGACAAAAAAGACGGGACAAGCGTCACAAGCAAGCTGATGCAAAATAAACTCATTCGTTTCATAATTCATTTGTTTTAAAAAGTGATTGATATTTCATTTGCCTGATAGATGCCCGAAGTTGTCCGATTCCATAACGGAAAACCGTTTGTTTCGTTAAATATTCAAAAAAACAGGGATGCGGTTTTGAAGTTCTGCGGCTTTGACTTATCCTTGCAGGATGAAACCGGAATATTGTGTACTCGGATTGATGTCGGGCACTTCGCTCGACGGGCTGGACATGGCGCTGTGCCGTTTTGCAAAAACGGACGACCGCTGGACGTATGAAGTGATAGCCGCTCAAACGTATCCCTATGAAGAAGCCCTGCGGGCGCGTCTGTCGGAGGCGACCGGACTGAATGCCTGCGAATTTGTGAAACTGGACGTGGAACTGGCAACGGTGATGGCCGGCGCGGTGCGAAGGTTCCTGGCCGGACAGGTCAGGCCGGATTTTATCGCCTCGCACGGACATACGGTTTTTCATCAGCCGGCAGCCCGTCTCACGGTACAAATCGGCAGCGGCGCCGTCATTGCGGCGTTGACGGGCATCACGACGGTGTGTGACTTTCGTGCGGAAGACGTGGCGCTGGGCGGACAGGGGGCGCCGCTGGTTCCGGCGGGCGACGAGCGACTGTTCGGCCATTACGCTGCCTGCCTGAATCTGGGTGGATTTTCCAATATCTCGTTTCGCAGGGAGGGCAGGAGAATCGCTTTCGATATTTCGCCCTGTAATATGGCGTTCAATTATTTGTCCGGTCAACTGGGCATGGCGTTCGACAAAGACGGCGAAACAGCCCGCCGCGGTGTTGTAAACCCTGCGTTGCTGGACAGGCTCAACAGGCTTGACTATTATCGCCGGCAGGGCGCCAAGTCGCTGGGGAAGGAATGGTTTGATGCCGTTTTCCGTCCCTGCCTGGATGATGCGCCTTTGTCCGTGGCGGACAAACTGCGTACCGTTGCCGAACACGTTGCACAGCAAATCGCCCGTGCGGCAGAGGGAAGTGAAGACGAAACAGTGCTGGTTACGGGCGGCGGTGCACGGAATGGATTTCTGATAGAACGGCTATGCGTCTTCAGCAAACGGAAATTAGTGATTCCCGACGCCTTGACCGTTGACTTCAAAGAGGCAATCATCTTTGCTTTTTTGGGTGTGTTGCGGATGCGAGGTGAAGTAAATTGTCTAAGTGCAATTACCGGTTCAAACACAGACCATTGTGGAGGTGCTGTCTACCTGGGGAACACGCTGATAGACCTTCAGGCGTAAAATTTACATGAAATCATCGGCCGGACCTGTCCGATTTTCATTCTTTTTATTACCTTTGCACCCGATTACTTATACTTGTTATAGTGATCCGGTCCCATAGCTCAGTTGGTTAGAGCATCTGACTCATAATCAGGGGGTCCTTGGTTCAAGCCCAAGTGGGACCACTGAAATATCAAACAGTTACAGCACAAAGTAACTGTTTTTGATTTTTTATACCCAAATCGCAAGCCGGAATGACCGTTCCTAAGCGATACTCATTGCAGCCGCAAGTCCCAGTCTTTCCAGACCACTTCATAGCCTTGCTTTTTCACGGCGGACAAAACCTGTTCCGGACTACGGTCGTCGTTGACGGCAAACTGTTCCAGTTCGCTGCGGTAAACGGCGTAGCCTCCGGGGTCGGTTTTGGAGCCGGCGCTGAGCGAGGTGACGCCAAAACCGGTCATGCGGTCGCGGAAGGTTTGCTCCTCGCGTGTCGAGAGGGCGATTTCGACGTCACGGTCGAAAATGCGGTAAGCGAAAATCAGCTGCGCCAGTTCCCGGTCGCTCATCACGACGTTGGGACGGAAAGCCTCGCCTTCATGCGGTCGCAAACGCGGAAACGAAATGGAATATTTCGTCTGCCAGTAGGTCTTTTGGAGGTAACGGAGGTGCAGGGACATCATCGTGACGTCGGTACGCCAGTCCTCCAGGCCGATCAGGACGCCGAGGCCGATTTTGTGAACGCCGGCGCGTCCCATGCGGTCGAAGGCGTCGAGTCGCCAGTCGAATTTCGATTTCATGCCTCTGGGGTGATACGTTTTATAGCGCGCCCTGTTGTAGGTTTCCTGATAGCAGTAAACGGCGTTCATGCCGGCGGCGGAGAGTTGTCCGTATCCCGTTTCCTTCAGGGGCTGTACCTCGATGGAGATGGAGGAAAAAGAGGGTTTGACCAGGCGGATGGCGTTTTCGATGTAATTGACGCCGGCGTCGCGCGGATTTTCGCCGGTGACGAGCAGGATATGCCGGAAGTCGCCGATGCGCTTGATGGCTTCGACTTCGCGCAGAATCTGTTCGTCGTTCAGGATGATTCTCCGAATATCGTTATGGCGGTTGAACCCGCAGTAAACGCAGTGGTTGATGCAGGAATTGGTCAGGTAGAGCGGGATGTAAAACTGGATGGTGTTACCGAAACGCTGTTGCGTGTATTTCCGGCTCAATGCCGCCATGGGTTCCAGGTATGTCTGAGCCGCCGGCGAAACCAAAGCCATGAAGTCCTCTATGGTTCGCCTGTCTTTGTTCAGCGCAAGCGCTACATCGGAGGCTGTTTTGGCATATATGCGGGACTGGATGGCGTCCCAGTCGTAGTCGTTAATTAGTTCTGTGAATGTCATAATTAAGCCGGATGTAATTCAACCGCAAGCCCCAGCGCATTCACTATCCTGTAAAAAGTAGCTACGCTCGGAACCGTAAGGCCTTTTTCTATTTTTGAAATATACGATTTGTCTGCGCCTATCCGTCCGGCAAGCTCGCTTTGCGTTAACCTTGCCTTTTTTCTCGCATCAAGCAATATCTGGCTTGTATAGAAAGCATAGGCCTCTTCGTCAAATTTTGCGCGTTCCGGCGTTCCATGCTTTCCAAACTCAGATTCAAGAACAGCGCTGTAATCTCTAATCATGTTATCGTTTGTTTGCATAATAATGTTCTTTTATTTTGATTGCATTTTCTATTTCTCTGTCAGGGATATTTTGCGTTTTCTTCTGAAAACCGTTGAATAGAACAACTATGCATCCGTCATATTCCATACGTATCTCATATAATCCGTCACGTATATAGTTGACGAATTTTACCGGCATACGGTCGGTTGTTTCGAGCAAAGAGACTATATAGTTTAACTTTAATAGTTCCTTTGGATTCAATGTTTTTATGAACCGCTCAAAATATCCGCCGTATGTTTTTATTGTTCTTTTCATGATGCAAAGATAATTGGATTTGTATAATTGTACAACTTCTCCCTGTTTTTTTTGCAGGTTACCGTGCCTGAATGAATTGCCATAAATCACGGACAGATTTCTTTTGTCAGCTTCATGGCGCAGAAATGTGGCCCGCACATGGTGCAGTGATCGCTTTCGTCGCCCGTATGGCCGGCTTTGTAATATTCGAGCGCTTTTTCCGGGTCGAGCGACAGATTGAACTGGTCTTTCCACCTGAAATCGAAGCGGGCTTTGCTCAGGGCGTTATCCCTTACCTGCGCTCCCGGATGACCTTTTGCCAAATCGGCTGCATGGGCGGCTATCTTATACGCAATCACGCCGGCGCGAACGTCTTCTCTGTCCGGCAATCCCAGATGTTCCTTGGGCGTGACGTAGCAAATCATGGCGGTGCCGTACCACGCAATTTGCGCCGCTCCAATAGCCGACGTGATGTGGTCGTAACCCGGAGCAATGTCGGTGGTCAGCGGGCCGAGCGTGTAGAACGGAGCGCCGTGACAGTGTTTCACCTGCTCGTCCATGTTGGCTTTTATCCTATGCATGGGAACGTGGCCGGGACCTTCTATCAAAACCTGTACCTGATGTTTCCAGGCAATCAGGGTCAGTTCGCCCAGTACGGAAAGTTCGGCGAATTGCGCGGCATCGTTGGCGTCGCTGACGGAGCCGGGACGAAGCCCGTCGCCCAGAGAAACCGCAACGTCATACTGCTTCAATATTTCGCATATCTCTTCGAAATGGCTGTAAAAGAAATTTTCTTCTTTCCGCTGCGTCATCCAGTTGGCAATAATCGAACCGCCGCGGGAAACAATTCCGGTCGTGCGTCCTTTGACCAGCGACAGGTGCGACCGGAGCAGGCCGGCATGAATGGTGAAATAATCCACGCCCTGTTCGCACTGTTCGACGAGCGTGTCGCGGTAGATTTCCCAGGTCAGCTCCGGGATATTCCCGTTGACCTTTTCCAGCGCCTGATAGACGGGCACCGTGCCCACCGGGACGGGCGTATTGCGGATAATCCATTCGCGCGTTTCGTGAATGTTGTCGCCTGTGGACAGGTCCATCAGCGTATCGCCTCCCCACTTGCAGCTCCAGACGGCTTTCTCCACTTCCTCGTCAATCCCGGACGAGAGCGCGGAATTGCCGATGTTTGTGTTGATTTTCACCAGAAAGTTGGTACCGATAATCATGGGTTCGGCTTCGGGATGGTTGATGTTGGCGGGAATAACCGCACGCCCTGCCGCAACCTCGCTACGGACAAATTCGGGCGTAATAGGGGTGGCTATTCCCAGCGTTTCGTTCTGCTGGTTTTCGCGAATCGCGACATATTCCATTTCGGGCGTGATGATACCCTGTTGGGCGCAGTACATTTGCGTGATGTTTTTTCCGTTTGCAGCACGCCGCGGGAGGTTTACAGGCGGGAAGCGAATGGCGTCGAGGCTTGTGTCCGAGAGGCGTTTCCGGCAGTAGGCGGACGAAAATGAGGGCAACTTTTCCGTATCGCCGCGGGCGTCAATCCAGGATTCACGCAGACGGGGCAAACCCCGGCTGATGTCAATGTCTATGCCGTTGTCGGAATAGGGGCCGCTGGTATCATACACCACCACGGGCACATTCTTCTCGCGCGTTTCAGCGCCGTTTTCGATACGGACGGTGTCCAGCAGGGATATTTGACGCATCCCGACTCGAACGTCATGGATACCGCCTTTTATGTAAATTTTCCGGGAAGCCGGATAGGAGATTTTCATTTTTATTTTCGTAATGTTATAAGTACTATATTGTAAGAACCGCTTCACCTGATTTGATATAATCCGTCAAGGGAATTCCCATAAACCTCACATTTATGCCCAAACGTTCGAGGGTATTTGTTACCCCGCAGACGTCGCTGCAATCCTTGCAGGCTTCTACCGTTATGCACGCCTGCATCATTTCCAACACTTCCGTTTGCACTTGTGTGTCTTCTGCAACAAGTTTCGCCGATGCGCCCCAAATGATTACGTTGATTTCTTTCCACCATCCGCGATTTTTAGCATTCAACACGTAAACAGCAAGCATGGTCAATGCGGTAGTTCTATCGCCCGTTGTCCACAAAATATTGATTTTATCCATCTTGATGAGATTTAGTCTTTCATTAAAAACGAAGTCAGCGGGCTGCTGGCTTCCGCTACATTCAGCCGACTTGCCAGCTGCGCTTCGAAGGCAATGCGCCCACTTTCCACCGCCAGCCGGAAAGCGTTTGCCATAGCGACGGGTTTTCCGGCAACGGCAATGGCGGTATTCACCAAAACGGCGTCGGCGCCCAGTTCCATGGCTTCGGCAGCGTGTGAAGGCGCTCCGATTCCAGCGTCCACCACCACCGGGACGTTACTCTGCTCGATGATGATTTCGAGCAGGTCGCGCGTGCGCAGGCCTTTGTTGGTGCCAATCGGCGCACCGAGCGGCATGACGGTAGCGGCGCCGGCCTCCTCCAGGCGTTTGCACAAGACAGGGTCTGCCTGTATGTAAGGCAGAACAACAAAACCGAGTTTGGCTAACTCTTCGGTCGCTTTCAGCGTTTCGACCGGGTCGGGCAGGAGATAACGGGGATCGGGGTGGATTTCCAGCTTCAGCCAGTGAGTTTCGAAAGCATCGCGAGCCAGTTGAGCGGCAAATACGGCTTCTTTGGCATTGCGCACGCCCGAAGTATTGGGCAATAGCCGGATGCCCGGCTGCCGGACGTGCACCAGCATGTCGTCCTGCCTGTTGTTGAAATCCAAACGTTTCATGGCGACCGTTACCATTTGCGTTTGAGAGGTTTCAATGGCCTGACGCATGATTTCGTTTGAACTGAATTTGCCTGTTCCGAGGAACAGGCGGGAGGAAAATTCTTTTCCTGCAATGACTAAGTTTTTCATATTTTATTTATTGTCTGTCTTGTTCTCAATAGTTTTGTCAACTGTCCGATTTTTTCGGACAATTGCTATGATTCTTCCTGTTTCTTCCACCGGATTTTGCGCTTGCAGGATACTTGATGACAAGGCAATTCCCGATACGCCCGCGCTTAAAATGTCCGGAATATCATTCGCAGTAATACCGCCGATAGCGAACACCGGCAAATTGATTCGCCGCTCTTTGCACTGTTCCATGATTCGCCGGTAACCGGACAGTCCGATGACCGGACTAAGATTTTTCTTGGTCGCCGTAAAGCGAAAAGGCCCCAGGCCGATGTAATCCACGCCTTCGCTGTTCAGTCGCTGAATATCTTCGAACGTATTAGCCGTTCCGCCGATGAGGAAACCGTCGCCCAGCAACTGTCGGGCTTCGCGCGGAGGCATGTCCGTCTTCCCCAGATGCACGCCTGTCGCACGGATGTTTTTGCAAACTTCCACGTGATCGTCGATATAGAGTTCCGCACCGTATTTCCCGCATAAATCCCCGGCGCGAAGTCCCGTTTTTTCCACTTCGCCAGGCGTGGCGTCTTTCATCCGCAGTTGTATCCGGCGGCAACCGCCTTCAAGAGCGATTTCCACCGATTGCAGGTAACTGTAACGTTCCGTTTGATGCGTGATAAACAGTAAGCCGCTCATTTGCCCGGCGCGGAGGCGGTCGAACCGCCTTATCAATGCTTCGATATCGCGGTCTTTCGGGAAATCGCCCCACAGGGCGCCCAGCACGGCCACGCCTCCGAACCCATAAGCGGCGGCAAGCGGAAGCGTTTCCGGGGAAATCCCGCCCAGCGCAATTACTTTCCTGTTTATCCATCCTGCCGCCTTCGCCGATTGCAGCGCTTCACGGCTGAAAGCGTGCGTGTAACCCGCTTTGGAAATGCTGTCGAATACCGGACTCAGGAAGACACAGTCATACTCGCCGGCCGTTTTCAGTTCTTCCAGCGAATGGCAGGAACGGCTTACGGACAAACCTTTCTGTTCCGGACAAACGGGATTGCGCCGGTTCAGATGCACGCCTTTCAGCCGGAAAGTGTCGAGGAGTGAAAACCGGTCGTGCAGAACGATCCGTCCGTGGAAACGTTCGTCGATTTGCGACAGGAGCGTATGCAGTTCTTTCTCCGACGCCTGCGGCTTCCGCAGATGCAGCCGACTCATTCCCCGCTCAAACAGCCGGTTCAGGGCAATCGCTTCGCCATCGAAAACGCTTTCGCAGCTAATCACGATCAATGACAAAGAGTCATTCTCCGAATGGGTACACAATGCACGGTGCACGGTGCACGGGGATGTTGACGGCAGTTTCCGCATAGATTTAATTCTCCATTCCCTGTCACCCTCCCGATATGGCTTGAATTAACATCAACTCCGTTCGATCGGATAAGAGCGTGTCTGTCCATTGATCTTTGGGTATTACTTCGTAATTAATAGCCACGGCGATACCCTGCGGCTTGAGGCCGAGGCGCTCAACCAAGGCGGCAAGGGATGTCCCTTCGGCTACTTCGTGCGGCTTATCGTTCAGAAAGACAGTCATAATCGACAGATGTTAATATTTTCGGTTCAAAGAAATGGTTTACCGGGCCATGGCCTCTGCCCGTACGTATGCCGCTTCCCAGCCGGATGGCCGAGGTGACATACGTTTTGGCCGACCTGACAGCCGTTTCCAGGTCCATTCCCAGGGCGCAGCAGGCGGCGATGGCCGAGGCAAACGTGCAGCCCGTCCCGTGCAGGTTGGCCGTGTCGATGCGGGGCGCGGTAAAAGAGACGGGCGCCCGGTCCTGCCGGAAGAGCCAGTCCGTCGAAACCTCCGACGCGAGATGTCCGCCCTTGATCAGGACGGCGCGGCAGCCCTGACCGAGCAGAACTTCCGCAGCCCGGTGGAAATCGTCTTCCGTCCGGACGGATACACCCGAAAGCGCTGCCGCTTCGGGAACGTTGGGCGTAATAAGCGTGATGCGCGGATAGAGCATTTCCCGGAACGCGCCGGTGATGGATGCCGCGGCCAGGCGTGCGCCGCTGGTCGCCACCATCACCGGGTCGGCTATCACCGTCGCCGGACGGTAGCGGTCGATCAGGGCGGCGACCGTGTCGATGATGGCGGGTGTGGGGAGCATACCGGTCTTGACGGTGTCAATCGTGATGTCATCCAGAACAGTTTCGGCCTGCTGCCGGATGATTTCGGGAGAAAGCGTCTCTATTGCCCGGACTTCCTGCGTATTTTGCGCTGTAACGGATGTAATGACGGACGTTCCGAATACGCCAATGGCGGAAAACGTCTTGAGGTCGGCCTGGATGCCTGCGCATCCGCTACTGTCGGAACCCGCAATGGTCAATGCTGCCGGATATCGCTTTGATTTATACATTAAATATAACTACATTTAAAATTAAAATCTTCTTAAGAGACACCCTGTCGGAAAGGAAAAGATTTTTTTATTCATCATTCCTGCGTCGGTATTATCCGCATCAGGTTGTAAGAGTCTGATCTCAGCCTTTTTAGAGCACCCCTTGATTAATATTTCGCCACAAAGATACATAAAAGTTTTCACATACACACAGACTCATAAAAATTGATAGTAAAATCTCCCTCCACTTTGTTCTGTTCAGTACTGTCCTTTCACCTGAACTTGCAAAAAAACCCAACTTTCGTTATATTTGAAAACTAATTAAAAACTCTTGTTACGCATAAAGAAAAAAAAGAATTACCTTAGCGGGATGAAAAAAGAAAAGGATTTATACAGCGAAATATCTGCTGAACAGTTTCGGACAGGTAACGGCGCCAGGTTTGTCAAAATTGTCGGAAGGCTTCACCTGTCCCGAAGAACGCACGAAACCGTGGGGAACGAACCACGCCGTGCTTATGGGTAAAGACGCCATAAAAGAGCCTTTTGCCGTTATCAATGCCGACGATTTTTACGGACGCGACAGTTTCGAGATAATAGGCAAAGAACTATCCGGCGCCGAAGGGAAGAAAAACGATTACTGCATGGTCGGTTTCCGCATCGGCAACACGCTTAGCGAAAGCGGCTCCGTAGCGCGCGGCGTATGCGGCACGAACGCCGGCGGCTACCTTACGACCGTTGTCGAACGCACCGCTATCGAACGCATCGACGGAGAGATCCGCTTCATTGACGAAAACGGCGCGAC
>JAISWC010000074.1 GCA_031271245.1 Tannerella sp.
GAACGTTCCAAGCTGAAGAATTACGACAAGGCGCTGGCCGAACTGCGAACAAGGTTATACAACCTCGAATATCAGAAATACCTGGACGGGATCGCCTCGAAGCGCAAAACAATGGTTTCCACCGGCGACCGGTCGGCCAAAATCCGCACCTACAACTATCCACAGGGGCGCATCACCGACCACCGCATCAACTATACGGTCTACAACCTGTCCGCCTTTATGGACGGAAACATACAGGACTGCATCGACCGCCTGACGGTAGCCGAGAATACGGAACGGCTAAAGGAAAGCGAACTCTAACCTTTAACTATGTATGAAGTATGATGTATGATAAATCATAAACCGAACATAAATGACTAAACAGGCATTATTAGAAAACATACGGCGAAAACAGTCGTTCCTGTGCGTGGGACTGGACACGGATATCCGAAAAATCCCCGCCCATCTGCTGAACGAAGACGACCCGGTGTTCGCGTTTAACCGGGCGATCATCGACGCTACGGCGGCCTGCTGCGTCGCCTGCAAACCCAACCTGGCCTTCTACGAAAGCCTCGGCACGGAGGGCGTCAGGGCCTTTGAACGGACGGTGGCCTACCTGCGCGAATACCATCCCGACCTCTTCATCATCGCCGACGCCAAGCGCGGCGACATCGGCAACACCTCCGAACTGTATGCCCGCTCCTTTTTCGAACACTCGGACGTCGACGCCGTGACGGTCGCCCCCTACATGGGCGAAGACAGCGTGCGTCCCTTCCTGATGCCGGGACGGTGGGTGATCCTGCTGGCGCTGACCTCCAACCGGGGGGCGCAGGATTTCCAGTTCATGCGGGACGCCGACGGAGAACGCCTCTTTGAGAAGGTGCTGAAGACGTCGCAGGAATGGGCGGACGACGAACAGATGATGTACGTCGTCGGCGCAACGCAGGGACGCATGTTCCTGGAAGTCCGCAAACATGCGCCCAACCACTTCCTGCTCGTACCGGGCGTCGGCGCCCAGGGCGGATCGCTGGCGGAAGTCTGCAAATACGGCATGAACGGACAGTGCGGATTGCTGGTCAATTCTTCGCGTGCGATCATCTACGCCGATTCGACCGAAGCCTTTGCCGAGGCTGCCCGCCGCGAAGCGCGGAAAATACAGGAAGAAATGGCCGGATACCTGGCGGAGACACTAAAATAATCCTAAAAGATAGGCTTATCCGAAAATTATTATCACCTTTGTGAGCCTTTTTCCAACGGAGTGAAAAGGGAGAGAATTAAAGAACTGAGTCGCAATAAATCTGATTTGAGTGGATAGCGGGTGTAATAAGCACACTAAAATAAACATGGAGTTTTCAGCTCAACAAATAGCAAGTTTCCTGAACGGAACAGTAGACGGGAATCCGGATGTGAAAGTGAACCGTTTCTCAAAGATTGAAGAAGGTCAAGCCGGCTCGCTGACCTTTCTGGCCAATCCGAAGTACGAAAGTTACATCTATCACACACAGGCAAGCATCGTGCTGGTGAATAACGATTTCGTCCCGTCGTCGGCCGTCGCGGCCACCCTGGTGAGAGTGCCCGGCGCCTATGCCGCCTTGGCCACGCTGATGAATCTGGTGGAACAGGCCAAGCCCAAAAAGACGGGCATCGCCGCGACCGCCTGCATAGCCGTCTCGGCCACGCTGGGCGAAGACTGCTACATCGGCCAGATGGCCAGCATCGGCGAACAGTCCGTCATCGGCAGGGGCTGCCGAATCTACCCGCACGCCTGCATCGGCGACCGCGTAACCGTCGGCGAGGGTACGATCATTTACCCCCACGTGACGGTCTGCGACGACACCGTCATCGGCCGGAACTGCATCCTGCAGGCCGGCGCCGTCGTCGGTTCGGACGGCTTCGGCTTCGCACCGGACGGCGATACGTACCGGAAAATCCCCCAGACGGGAAACGTCATCCTCGAAGACGACGTCGAAATCGGGGCCAATACGACCGTCGACCGCGCCGTGATGGGTTCGACCCTCATCCGCCTCGGCGTGAAACTGGACAACCTGATCCAGATCGCCCACAACGTGGAAATAGGAAAAGACACGGTCATAGCGGCGCAAACAGGCATTGCCGGTTCGACGAAAGTCGGCGAGCACTGCATGTTCGGCGGACAGGTCGGGCTGATCGGTCACATTCAGGTGGCCGACCATGTACACATCGGCGCCCAGTCGGGCGTCGCCCGGAACATTACCGCAGCGGGAGCGGTGATGGGCAGCCCGGTCATGCCCGCAAGAGATTTTTTCCGGTCAAACATTCTGTTCGGCAAACTGCCCGAACTCTACCGCACGCTGAACCGGCTGGAAAAAGAAGTGGAAGAATTGAGAAAAAACAATCATAAACAGAACTGTCAAAATGCAGAAACAGAAAACGCTCGCGGCTGAATTTTCCCTGCGGGGAAAAGGATTGCATACCGGACTGGACATTCACATTACTTTCCGTCCGGCACCGGAAAATCATGGATACAGGATAAGGCGTGTCGACCTCGAAGAGCAACCCGTGATCGAGGCGCTGGCCGAAAACGTGGTCAACACGCAGCGTGGAACGGTGCT
>JAISWC010000237.1 GCA_031271245.1 Tannerella sp.
ACGTGTCGCGTAAAATGAATTACCGTATCAAATAGTAAACAGTTACGAATGATGGCAATACAAATCGGAGACAAAGCCCCCAACATACTGGGGTATGACCAGAACGGAAACAAGATCAAACGGAGCGATTTCAAAGGGAAAAAACTGGCGCTCTACTTTTATCCGAAAGACAATACAAGCGGCTGCACGGCGGAAGCATGCAGCCTGCGCGACGGTTACGCCGACTTGCAGAAGGCCGGTTACGAGGTGCTGGGCGTGAGCAGAGACAGCGCCAGGTCGCACCGGAACTTCATCGAACAGCACAACCTGCCCTTCAGCCTGATTGTCGATATGGAAGCCCGGTTGCAGGAGCAGTTTGGCGTCTGGGCGGAAAAAACCATGTACGGACGCAAGTACATGGGAACGCTGCGGCAAACTTTTCTTATCGACGAAAACGGAATTGTGGAAAGGATCATCGAAAAGGTCGACACGAAAGACCACGCGGCGCAGATTTTAAGTATATAACGTAACAGGATCAGCAGTTTAAGTCATAGCAGCGTTGAAACATCCGATACGTAAATTAACCGTAGACGGGGCCGAATGTCCCGTCTAAAAGTTTAAATGACAGAATAATAGAATACGAATTTTATGGCAAAAGAAAAAGAAGAAAAGAAGATTCAGACGGAAGAACTGTTTGAAAAAGGTGGAACGAATGCGGACAAGCTGAAAGCGCTCCGCGCCACGACGGACAAGATTGAAAAGAACTTTGGCAAGGGTTCCATCATGAAACTGGGCGACGAAAGGGTCGAAGACATCGACGTCATCCCGACCGGTTCCATCGCCCTGAATGCGGCGCTGGGCGTGGGCGGCTATCCCCGCGGGCGCGTGATCGAGATTTACGGTCCGGAATCGTCCGGCAAGACAACGCTGGCCATCCATGCGATTGCCGAAGCCCAGAAAACCGGCGGCATAGCAGCCTTTATCGACGCGGAACATGCGTTCGACCGCTTCTATGCGGAAAAGCTCGGCGTCGATGTGGAGAACCTGTGGATTTCGCAACCCGACAACGGCGAACAGGCGCTGGAGATTACCGAACAGCTGATTCGCTCGTCGGCCATTGACATTGTGGTGATTGACTCCGTAGCGGCACTGACGCCGAAAGCCGAACTCGAAGGCGATATGGGCGACAGCAAGATGGGTTTGCAGGCGCGTCTGATGTCGCAGGCGCTGCGCAAACTGACGGCCACCATCAGCAAGACGAATACAACGTGCATCTTTATCAATCAGCTGCGCGAGAAAATCGGCATGATGTTCGGCAATCCCGAAACAACGACCGGCGGCAACGCACTGAAATTCTATGCCTCCGTACGTCTCGACATTCGCAGCATCGGCAAATTGAAGGACGGCGAGGAGGTGAAGGGAAACCAGGTTCGCGTCAAGGTAGTCAAAAACAAAGTAGCCCCGCCGTTCCGCAAGGCGGAATTTGACCTGATGTTCGGCAGCGGCATTTCCCGCTCCGGCGAAATTGTCGACCTGGGCGCGGAGTTGAATATCATCAAAAAAAGCGGCTCATGGTTCAGCTATGGCGATACCAAACTCGGACAGGGACGCGATGCCGCCAAACAGTGTATCAGTGACAACCCGGAGTTGGCGGAAGAACTGGAAAAGCTGATTTTTGTGGCGTTGAAGAAGTAATGTCGAAGGCTGCCTACCATACGCTTTGCCGGACGGAAGAAAGCCTCCCCCTCTTTTCGCAGGACTGGTGGCTGGATGCCGTGTGCGGCGAAGCGAACTGGGATGTCCTGCTGACAGAAACGAACGGGCGGGTGCAGGCGGCGTGGCCGCTCTACCTGCCCTGTCCGCATCTCGTGACCATGCCGCCCTGTACGCAGACGATGGGCATCTGGTTTGCGCCGTTTCCGGACGACATGAAATACGCTTCCGTGCTGGAACAGCGGCAATCGCTCTGCAAACAGCTTGTCGACAGACTGAAACCGCGCGTTTTCCTTCAAAGTTTCCCGTATACCTTCACAGACTGGCTGCCTTTTTACTGGGCCGGCTACCGCCAGACAACACGTTATACCTATCTGCTGCACAACCTGAAAGATACCGAACACCTGTGGAACGGCATGAATCAGAACCTCCGCCGGAATATCCGGAAAGCGCGGGAACGGTATCGCATCACCGTGCGAAAAGGGATTCCGGCAGACGATTTCCTGCGGATGCAGTCGCTGACGTATGAACGCCAGCACAAAAGGAACACGCAGCCCAAGGAGGTTACGCGCCGCCTGGTGAACGTGTGCCGCGCACGGCAACAGGGCGAACTGTGGGGCGGTTATGACGAAACGGGACGGCTTCATGCAGTAGCCTTTGTCGCCTGGCAAAAGCGTTCGGCGTATTACCTGGGCGGCGGCGGCGACCCCTCGCTCCGCTTTTCCGGCGCGCACAGCCTCGTCCTCTGGGAAGCCATCCGCTTTGCCGCCGCACATTCGGAAACATTCGACTTCGAAGGCTCGATGCAGCCCGGCATCGAACGCTTCTTCCGCGAATTTGGAGGCGTCCAGACGCCCTATTTCTCTATCGGCAAAGGGAAATTGAACTGGATGGACAGAATCCGGATCAGATACAAAAGCAGGAAGGTTTCGGCTCAATGAAGCATGAAACGGCGCAAATTTCCCCGGAAAGATTGAGAATTTTC
>JAISWC010000352.1 GCA_031271245.1 Tannerella sp.
CTTCCTGGCGCTGCTGGGCTGGAATCCGGGCGACGACCGCGAAGTGATGACCATGCAGGAACTGATTGACAGTTTTGACCTGAGCCGGTGCAGCCGGAGCGGCGCGAAGTTTGACCATGAAAAGGGACGGTGGTTCAACCACCGGTATATCCAGAAACGCGACAACCGCGACATCGCCGCGATGTTCATGCCCGTGCTGGAGCGTCACGGGGTGACGGCGCCCGACCCGGCCTATGTGGAAAAGATTGTCGGCATGATGAAGGAGCGCGTCAGTTTCGTGCCCGACCTGTGGGCGCAGACGTATTATTTCTTTGTCGCGCCGGAGACGTACGACGCAAAGACGCGCGCCAAACGCTGGAAGGACGACAGCGCGGCGCAGCTGTCGGAACTGGTCGACGTGCTGCGTCGGCGCGAACCGTTCGACGTGGAAGGGACGGAAGAAGAAGTGAAAGCCTGGATGGCCCGCAAAGGGTATCACCCGGGCCATATCATGAACGCCGTCCGGCTGGCGCTGGTGGGCGAGGGCATCGGGCCGCAGGTTTTCCACATCACCGAAGCCATCGGCAAAGAGGAATCCATCCGGCGCATCCGGCGGGCTATCGAGGTGTTGAAATAAGACATGAACATCCTGTATACCTTTGCACTGCACATGTACGCCTTCTCGACGGAGGCGGCTTCCTTTTTCATGCGCAAGGCGCGCCTGACGCGCCTGGGACAGTGGCACACGAATGGTATCCTGCGCGAAAAAATCGACCGCAACGCCCGCTACGTCTGGTTTCATGCCGCCTCGCTGGGCGAGTTCGAGCAGGGACGGCCGGTAATGGAACTGCTGAAGGCGCGCTGTCCGGAATACAAAATTCTGCTGACGTTTTTCTCGCCCTCGGGCTACGAGGTGCGCAAGAATTACGACGGCGCCGACGTGATCTGCTACCTGCCCTTCGACACGCCCTACAAGGTGAAGAAGTTCCTCAACCTGGCGCAGCCGGCCATGGCCATCTTCATCAAATACGAGTTCTGGCTGAACTACCTCTCCGAACTGCAGCGCCGCCGCATCCCGACCTACCTGATCTCCGCCGTCTTCCGCCCCGAACAGCTCTTCTTCAAAAGCTACGGCAAATGGTACCGGCAGGCGCTGTTTCGTTTCGACCGCCTGTTTGTACAGAACAGGGATTCGGAGCGTCTGCTGGCCGAATACGGCGTAACGAACGTGAGCGTCTGCGGCGATACACGCTTCGACCGCGTGCTGGCCGTACAGCGTCAGGCGCGTCTGCTGCCGGTGGTCGATCCGTTTGCCGGCGACGGACGACCGGTATTGGTGGCCGGCAGCACCTGGCCGCAGGATGAGGACATACTCCTGCCTTACTTCAATGCGCATCCGGAAATCAAACTCATCATTGCTCCCCACGAGATTCACCGCGCACACCTGATGGATATCGAATCCAAACTCAGCCGTCCCTCCATCCGCCTCTCGGAAACGAACGACCAGTCCGTCGCAGACAAGGACTGCCTGATTGTCGACAGTTTCGGCCTGCTCTCGTCCATCTACCGCTATGGCCGGATGGCCTATATCGGCGGCGGCTTCGGGAAGGGCATCCACAACACGCTGGAAGCGGCCGTGTACGGCATTCCGGTGCTGTTCGGCCCCAATTACCGGAAATTCCGCGAAGCGAAAGAACTGATTGCAGCTGGGGGCGGCTTCTGTGTGACGGATAAAACCGGTCTGGCTGCCCGGATGAATGAATGGCATACGCATCCGGACTCCTGCCGGGAGGCAGGCCGGATGGCCGGCGACTACGTGCAGCAAAACAGCGGCGTAGCCGAAAAAATCTTCAGAGAAATACCCTTTGCCGATATGGCTTCGCTCCCGCTCGAAGGACACGAAACAGGGACGTTGAAAAGTGATTAGTGGTTACTTTCAGAGAATATCATTTGGGTTGCTCCTGTTCCGAATCGCTCCGGCAGTAACCTTCCGCCCAGTCAAGAATCTCCCGGGCCAAACCCATACTTTCCTGCACCACCCTGTAATTCGTCACTCCGTCATACCCCAGCGACTTATGCAGCAATTCGTAAGCATTCAGCAGCGGACGGCACATCCGTTTATCCCTCTTTGCAACTGCCGCCTGATAATCCTTAAATTCGGGACGCTGTTTCCGTTTCAAACCTGCGTACACGCCCAGCGCGCCGTCCAGTGCAATAAGTACTCCGTTCCACGCCGTATTACCTGCCATACGCACATACTTACTGTCGCTGTAATACCTGCCGTCCTTTCCGGCCTTTTCCGTCAGCAGCGCCATCGCATTTGCCAGATAACGCTCCGCCTCACGGACGGGATGAATCATCTTTTCCATATCCATATAACGTTAAATTATCTCTTCCGATTTCATACCGCAAAGGTAAGCGTTTTTTCAAAACACCTAAAATTCGCAATCAAATAATTTGGCAGATTCGGTGAAGGATGTGCGTTTGGCATCGTATTTTTCATGTTCGATGAGCTGATTGTCATAATCAAAATCGTACACTTCTCCTTTGCGGAGTTGTTTTGGCAAAAGTAACGGTTTTATATTCAGAGCATTCAACTTCGCATGAATGTTAAAATTATACTCTTTTCCACTGGAGGATACGAGGGTTTTGAAAATCGGCGCGATCACTTGAAATACACTCGAGTGATACCCGGCTGGCGGATATTGGTAATAAATCCGTATCTTTGTCCGTCGATGGAAACAAAATGGATGAGAAGATGAGTAAAGAGCCACTGGTATTGATTACGAATGACGACGGCGTGGAGGCCGAGGGTATCAGGGCACTGGTAAAAAGCCTGAGCGGACTGGGTGAACTGGTTGTTTTTGCGCCGGACAGTCCCCGTTCGGGCATGTCGAGCGCCATCACGGCGATGCTCCCGATCACGTGTACGCTGCTGCGCCGGGAAAAAAAACTGACGGTATACAGTTGTACGGGGACGCCGGTGGATTGCGTGAAGCTGGCCATCAACGAAATACTGGACCGACAGCCCAATTTGCTGGTTTCCGGGGCGAATCACGGCGGAAATCAGGCCGTTTGCGTACATTACTCGGGTACAATGGGCGCCGTGGTGGAGGGATGTATTTTTGGAATACCCTCTCTGGGGGTGTCGCTGGACGGCTGGACGCCGGGAAGCGATTTTTCGGAAACGTGCCGTCTCGGACGGACGGTGGCCGGACAGATGCTGAAGGAAGGACTGCCGCGAGGCACGTATCTGAATCTGAATGTGCCGAACCTGCCCCGGATAAAGGGGATTGCACCCTGCCGTCAGGCGGACGGGCGGTGGATCAGAGAGTTTTGCCGGACGGAAAATCCGGAAGGGAAACCTTACTACTGGCTTGCGGGCGAGTTCATGAACCTGGATCCCGCCGGAACGGATCATGACATGCAGCGACTGGGCGAAGGCTATGCGTCGCTTGTCCCCGGACGGATTGACGTGACCGACCATCTGTTTCTGGAGACATTGAAGCGATGGAATTTGCAAATTTAACGGACACGGACTGACAGATGAAATACTTTATCATAGCCGGCGAGGCCTCCGGCGATCTTCATGCCTCCAACCTGATGCTCGCACTGAAGGAACGGGATCACGGGGCGGACTTTCGCTTCTTCGGGGGCGACCTGATGCAGCAGGCGGTCGGACGCCGGCCGGTGAAGCATTACCGGGAAATGGCGTACATGGGCGTCGTACCGGTGCTGCTACATGCCCGTACCATCCTGCGCAACATGCGGATTTGCCGCGAAGCGATTCGCGATTTCCGGCCGGATGTCGTGATTCTGGTGGACTATCCGGGCTTTAATCTCAAGATCGCCAACTACGTGAAGACGGAATTGCAGTTGCCGGTGTATTACTATATTTCCCCGAAAATATGGGCGTGGAAAACGTACCGCATCCGTTCCTTCCGCCGCTATGTAGACCGGATGTTCTGTATTTTCCCTTTCGAGCAGGATTTTTTTCAAAAGATGAATTATCCGGTGGATTACGTCGGGAATCCGTCGGTCGATGCCGTGGCCGCTTACCGCGAACAGGCCGGACGCGGGGAAGATACTTTTTTCCGGGTAAACGGCCTGACGGAACAGCCGCTGCTTGCGCTGCTGGCCGGAAGCCGCCGTCAGGAAATCGGGAAAAACCTGCCGGTCATGCTTGCGGCGGCTTCGTCGTTCCCGGATCATCAGTGTGTGATTGCCGGCGCTCCGGGACTGGAGCGGCAGGATTACGAGCCGTACCTGGCCGGAAAGGCGATCCCGGTGGTCTTCGGACAGACGTATGCGATCCTGGAGCACAGCCATGCCGCACTGGTGACATCGGGTACGGCGACGCTCGAAACAGCCCTGTTCCGTGTACCTCAGGTGGTTTGCTATTATTTTTGGGGCGGAAAAGTAGCGAATTTTATTTTCCGGTATTTTTTCCATGTACCGTATATCTCGCTGGTAAACCTGATTGCCGGGCGCGAAATCGTCCGGGAACTGTTCGGTGCCGGGTTTACGCGCGAACGTATCCATGCGGAACTGGAACGGCTCCTGTACGATGTGGCCTGTCGCAACCGGATGCTGGCGGACTACGGCGAAGTGATTCGCGCATTGGGACAGCCCGGCGCGTCGCAACGCACGGCAAAGCTGATTGTGGACGCACTTTTGCAAAAAAAAACAGATGAAAATGCATCAAATTATATGAATCATTAAAACAAAAAGAAGATGAAAAAAGCAGTTTATGTAGCAGTTATCGCTGCCTTCCTCCTGGGAACCGGCAGCGTGTATGCCCGTCCGGAAATCCCGACGGGCGAGCAGGCCGGCGTCCTGTCAGGCATTTTTGCCGAAGATACGCACGCACACTTGCAGGTAAAAGGCAGTTGCGAAATGTGTAAAAAGCGCATTGAGAAAGCAGCCGGGGGCGTCAAGGGAGTAACGTCTGCCTCCTGGGATCAGGAAAGTCAGACGCTGCACCTGAATTATAACCCGGAGAAAACTTCGCTCGAAGCCATTTCCAAAGCGATCGCCAAAGCCGGTCACGACACGGAAAAGAACAAAGCCGAAGACAAGGCCTACAAGGCGTTGCCGGCATGTTGCAAGTACAGGAAGTGAAGTGCAGGATTGGGAGGGGCTGGCTGTCTGCGGTCAGCCCCTGCTTTTCCTCTTTTGCCGCCAGATTTCGATGATTCCGGGCAGGAGGGAAACCAGGATGATCACGATAATCAACAGGCTCAGATTGTGTTTCACGAAATCCACGTTGCCGAAGAAATAACCGGCGTACATGAACAGCGCGACCCAGGCAACGCCTCCGACGACGTTGAAACTGAAAAAATGAGGGTAACTCATTTTTCCCATGCCGGCTACGAAGGGTGCGAACGTGCGTACGATGGGCACGAAACGGGCAATGATAATGGTTTTGCCGCCGTGTTTTTCGTAAAAGTCGTGCGTCTTTTTAAGATAAGCCTGTTTGAATATCCTTGAATGGGGATTCCGGAACAGTTTCTCACCGAAGAATTTCCCTATGAAATAGTTGCAGGCGTCGCCGAGTATGGCTGCCGAAATCAGCAGGATAACCATCAGGTGAACGTTGATGTGACTGCTTGCCAGGGCGGCCAGCGTGCCGGCGACAAAGAGGAGCGAATCGCCCGGCAGGAAGGGCGTGACGACCAGTCCCGTTTCGCAGAAAATAATCAGGAATAGAATCCCGTAAATCCATGCGCCGTAGTTCTGAACCAGTTCGGCCAGATGAGCGTCGATGTGAAGGACAAAGTCAATCAGAAAATAAATTAAATCCATGTGATCGGTTTAAGTGAAATGGTTGAAATTTTAATTGTTATGATACCCGTTTGTCAGATAGTTGGACGAGAGGTGTTCCGAAGCGACGCACTCGGCCGGCTGGGGATGAATATCGTTGGCCTGCAGGAAGCCGGTTTTCGCCCGCTGTCCGTCCGAGAATCTCCGGACGACCGAGAATATCAGACGCAGATACCCGGCCACCATTTCCGGCGGACATTTGGCGTATTTCCTGCAAAACCGTTTCATGTCGCCCTCAATCAGGCGGCTCATCGCCTGGTGGACGGGGAGATAAGACTTCTTCACCTGCGGTTCTATCAAACGGTGAATCTCTTCAACCAGTTGTTTCACGTTGTGAGCCGGGCTGTACATGTTTTTCATCATTTCCGGCACGTTGTTTCCCTCTACAGACGCCTGATAGACCATGTCCAGAATGTGTACGGTGATCTCGACCGCTTCGTCCTGTTCTCCCGTGGCCAAATGAACAAACACTTGCAAGGCAAGCAGCAGCAGGTCTTCCGGGAAACGGGCGGCCATTTCCGGCAGGATTTCGCCGGCTTCGTTTTCACGCCCGGTTTCGATACAGCAGCGGATGTAATTCTTGTACAGCGCCAGTCCCCGGGCGATGTTGGTGTCTTCGAGCAATTCCTTGAAGATGGCGTAGGCCTGTTCGAAATGCTCCGATTTCATGTAACATTCGGCCAGGTAAGGCTGGATATTCTGACCGGCATGTCCGTCCGACAGCAGTTCCAGATAGACGTCGATAGCCTTTTCATAATGTTCGCTCATGAAGAGGCAATACGCTTTCGTCACTTTGATTTCGACGTCCGAATCGTCGCAGGCGAGGGCAAAGTCAAGCGCATCGACGGCCTTGTCGTAGTCGCCCTGCATGAGGCAGAGCCGTCCCTGCATGTACCAATAATCCACCGAATAGGGGTCTGCATCAATCAGTTCGCTGCAAATCGACTGCGCCTCTTTCGGCAGTCCCTGCATTTCCAGGTAATAGCAGTATTCCTCCTTCAGGATCAGGTTGTCCGGGAAGAGCGCCAGCCCGCGCTGGAGAAGTGTATATACCTCGTCGAAGCAGTTCAGTTCGTTCATGACGGGCGCCAGGTATTCGAAGATCTCTTCCAGCTCTTCGCAGTTTTCCACCTGCTTTTCTTCGACAAATGCCCAGACTTCGTCGAAACGGTCCAGTGCACAGAAACATTCCATCTTTAGCAGGGTCAGTTCCAGGTCGTCTGCGTCGCCGATGCGTTCGATCGCCCGGAGCGCCGTGTCATATTCCTCGCGAAAAATTAACGCGCGGCATATCCGTATCCGGATGTCCTGATTTTCGGGATGCAGCTTCCGTCCGAGTTCCAGTACCTTTTCGTAATGGTCGAAATCGCCGGTTTCTTCAAAATAATCCAGTAAATCGACAATCTCGTCCGCATCGAAATACATCTCGGTGCCGCTGCTTTCCATCAAGGAATAACGCTGTAAAATATATTCCATTTCGTCCATTTGAAATTCAGTTTTAAGTTAGGCTTACGCATTTAATTTCCTGCTCCAGGTATCTTTCAGTGCGACCGTCCGGTTGAAGACGAGCCGTCCGCCGACGCTGTCGGGATCGAGGTTGAAATAGCCGATGCGCTGGAACTGGAAATGATCGTAGGGTCTGGCTTGCGCCAGGTCAGCCTCTACAAAGCAATCCGTCAACACCTGGAGCGAATCGGGATTCAACAGTTCAGCCGGTTCCCGGTCTTTCTCTTCGGCCGGATTTTCCGCGAGAAACAGCCGGTCGTACAGCCGTATCTCGGCCGGCAGCGCATGTGCCGCGGAAACCCAGTGAATCGTACCCCTGACCTTGCGGTTGCTTTCCGGCATTCCGCTTTTCGTCTGCGGGTCGTATTCCGCGTACACTTCTTCCACCTCGCCGGCTGCGTTTTTCCGGCAACCGGTACATTTTACGATGTAGGCGCACCGCAGACGTACTTCCTGTCCGGGTGTCAGGCGGAAATATTTTTTCGGAGCCTCTTCCATAAAGTCGTCCCTTTCGATGTACAGTTCGCGCGAGAACGCGATTTCATGCGTCCCGGCAGACGGGTCTTCGGGATTGTTCACCGATTCCATCCTCTCGACTTTCCCTTCAGGATAATTGGTGAGGATCAGTTTCACGGGATGAATCACGGCTGCCACGCGCCGCGCCGTCGCGTTCAGGTCTTCGCGTACGGCGTGTTCCAGCAGGGCCATGTCGACGGTGCCGTCGTATTTGGTGTAGCCAATTCGGTCGACAAACTTCCGGATGGACGCGGGCGTGTAACCTCGCCGGCGGAGGCCGCAGAGGGTGGGCATCCGCGGGTCGTCCCAGCCACTGACCAGCTTTTCGCTGACTAATTGCAGCAGTTTCCGCTTGCTCATGAGGGTATAGGTCAGGTTCAGGCGGTTAAATTCCGTTTGCTGCGGACGGTAGTCGCCGTCTTTCAGCAGTTCGATGAAATAGTCGTACAAGGGGCGGTGTACTTCAAATTCCAGCGTACAGAGCGAATGGGTCACGCCCTCGAAATAATCGCTCTGGCCGTGTGCGAAGTCATACATCGGGTAGACTTTCCACTGGGTGCCGGTACGGTGATGCGGCCACTTGATGATCCGGTAGATAATCGGGTCGCGAAAGTGCATGTTGGGCGAGGCCATGTCGATCTTTGCCCGCAGGGTCATGCGGCCTTCTTCAAACTCGCCGCTGTTCATCCGCAGGAAAAGGTCGAGGCTTTCCTCCGGCGGACGGTTCCGGTAAGGACTGTCCGCGCCCGGCTGCGTCGGCGTTCCTTTCTGTTCGGCAATCTGTTCCGACGTCTGTTCGTCCACGTAGGCATGTCCTTGCCCGATCAGCGCGACGGCGAAATCGAACAACTGCCGGAAATAATCCGAGGCATAATAAATATTCCCCCACCGGAAACCCAACCATTGAATGTCTTCCTGAATGGCCTCCACGTATTCCACATCTTCGCGTGTGGGATTCGTATCGTCATAGCGCAGGTTGCACGTGCCGCCGTATTTTTCGGCGATTCCGAAATCCAGGCAGATGGCTTTGGCGTGGCCGATGTGGAGATAGCCGTTCGGCTCGGGCGGGAAACGTGTCTGGACACGTCCGCCGTTTTTACCCTCCGCCACCTCTTTCCGGACGATTTGCTCGATGAAATTCAAACCTTTCTTAGCCTCATCCTGTAGTACATTCTCTTTCATACCCTTCTGTCTTTATCTTTTACGCGACAAAGGTATAATTAAATTGCCAACTGCCGCTAATAGCACCGCCAAAAACTTTGTCGTTCCCCGTCCGTCCGTCCTTTCGTTTTACAACATACTGTCAAATTAAGATACTGGAAATAAGCAAAAAGGCCGGTGGCTTTGTATATCGTCTATATACAGCGTTATATACAGGCGCTATACAACGCTGTAGAACAAAAGCCATCATTTATTTTCATTTTCCCGATAAATGCAATTTTCCCGTAAAAAGACGGGCCGTTATAAATTTATTTTGTTGCTTTGCAGTCGGTTTGAAAACAACAGTCCTGCCTGCGGAACAGGCGGGTAAAATGCGGTAAAATATGAAAGTGATAAGAGAAATTCAGGCATTGCGGGAGGCGCTTGCACGGGAAAGGCAGGCTGGAAAACGGATTGGCTTTGTGCCGACGATGGGCGCGCTGCACGACGGACACCGGAGCCTGGTGAAACGCTGCCGGACGGAAAACGACGTCTGCGTGGTCAGTATTTTTGTGAATCCGACGCAGTTTAACGACCGGCGCGATCTGGAGGCCTATCCGCGGACGCTGGAGAAAGACTGCGAACTGCTGTCTGCGGACGGATGCGATTACGTTTTTGCGCCCTCGGAAGTGGAAATGTATCCCGAACCGGATACGCGCGTGTTCGACCTCGGCACGGTAGCCTGCGGGATGGAGGGCGCTTTCCGTCCCGGCCATTTCAACGGCGTCGCCCAGATTGTGAGCAGGCTGTTTGAGGCGGTCGAACCGGACAGCGCCTGTTTCGGCGAGAAGGATTTTCAGCAAGTGGCCGTCGTCCGGGAGATGGTGAGGCAACTGGGTTTGCCGGTGCAAATCGTCGTCTGTCCGACGCTCCGGGAGCCGGACGGACTGGCCATGAGCAGCCGGAACGTGCGCCTGACGCCCGAACAGCGCCAAACAGCGCCGCTGATTGCCGCCACGTTAAAAGAAAGTCGTACCTTTGCAGCCGGAAAAAGCGTGCGCGAGGTGATTGACCGGGTGGTAAACACGTTGAACCAGTCGCCGCCGTTGCGCGTGGAATATTTTGAAATTGTGGACGGAACGACCCTTTTGCCTCTGCGGCAGTGGGACGAATCGGCAGAGCCGGTCGGCTGCATTGCCGTTTATTGCGGAGAGGTACGGCTGATCGACAATGTGAAATATGAACGGGAAGCAAGGTAATGAACATAACTGTAATTTAACGAAACCACGTGTATATCGAAGTTTTAAAATCGAAAATCCACCGGGTGACGGTGACGGAGGCCAATCTGGACTACATCGGAAGCATCACGATTGACGAGAAGTTGATGGAGGCGGCCAACCTGATTGAGCATGAGAAAGTGTACGTGCTAAACAACAACAACGGCGAACGGTTCGAGACGTATGTCATCCGGGGCCGGCGCGGTTCGGGCGTCATTTGCCTGAACGGCGCGGCTGCCCGCCGCGTATTGCCCGGCGATGTCATCATCATCCTCTCTTACGCGCGTATGGAGTTCGAGGAAGCCAGGCACTTCCGTCCGACCGTGATTTTCCCCGATACGGCCACCAATCAACTGCCTTAACCGCCCGGTAGCCGGAGCGTCGCCCGCTGATATCCCATGCATACGAACAGGCATATCTGGAAAATAAGTTATCCGATTTTTTTGAGTCTGCTGGCGCAGAACATCATCAACGTGACGGACACGGCGTTTCTGGGGCACGTGGGCGAAGTGGAACTGGGCGCTTCGGCGATGGGCGGCCTGTATTACATTTGCGTCTTCACCATTGCATTCGGGTTCAGTACCGGGTCGCAGATTATGATTGGCCGGCGCAACGGCGAACGCAACTACGCGGCGGTGGGGCCGGTGGTGATTCAGGGTATCATTTTCCTGACCGTGCTGGCGGCGGTGATTTTTCTTTTTTCGCGCCTGCTGGCCGGCAGCCTTATGCGGACGCTGATTTCGTCGGAGGTTGTCCGCACGGCTACTCTGGACTTTCTGGACTGGCGCGTCTGCGGTTTCTTCTTTTCGTTCGCGAACGTCATGTTCCGGGCGTTTTTCGTGGGGATTACCCGCACGAAAGTGCTGACGTGGAACGCGCTGCTGATGGCCGGCATCAACGTCATACTGGATTACCTGCTGATATTCGGTCATGCCGGGCTGCCCCGGATGGGCATTCAGGGCGCCGCCATCGCGTCCGTCATAGCCGAAGGCGCTTCGGTCGTTTTTTTCCTGGCCTACACCGCCCTGACGGTCGACCGGAAACGCTACGGACTACACCGTCTCCCTCCGTTCAACCCCGTTCTGCTGAAACAGGTACTGAACATATCCGTCTTCATGATGTTGCAGCAGTTCATGTCGATGAGCACCTTTTTCCTGTTTTTCATCGTCGTCGAGCGCCTCGGGCAGCGCGAACTGGCCATTGCCAACATCATCCGCAGCGTCTATGTGGTGATGTTTATTCCGGTCAATGCCCTCTCCACGACGACGAACACGCTGGTCAGCAATATCATGGGAGAAGGCCGGGTGTCGCAGGTCATTCCGCTGATTCGGCGGATGGCGGGGATTTCGGCCGGTGTTATGGCGTGTTTTTCGCTGGTGCTGTGTCTCTTTCCCCGCGCCATACTGTCGGTATACACAAATGATGCCGTTCTGCTGTCGGATTCGGTGCCGTCGCTGTACGTGATTGCAACTACGGCGCTGGTCTGTTCGGTGGCCAGCGTGGTTTTCAACGGCCTGTCGGGCACGGGTAACACCCGTCCGGCCTTTGTGATTGAACTCGGCGTACTGGTGATTTACATGCTTTTCGTCTACGTGGCGGGCGTGCAACTGCGTCAACCCGTACATATCTGTTACCTCTGCGAACTGATCTATTTCATCGCACTGCTGGCCGGCTGCACATTGTATTTCCGTTTCGCCGCGTGGGAAAAAAAACGGATTTGATTCGGAAACTGTTTGAAAAAGTAACACAGAGTTCCACAGAGGAAAGTTTGCGAATGGCTTTCCTGTTTCGTGACCGTTTGAAATGCATCTCCCGCTCGGCGAAGGCAGGATCTTTCGCCGGGCGGGAAGCATAAGATTAAAAAAACATAATTCTGCAAAAAAAGTCGCGGAAAAGTTTTGAGGATATGAAACGGAATACCTATTTTTGCAACCGGATTGTAATTATGGTTGCATAACGAAAACATAAACAAATATAAAAGCAAACGATGATGAAAACTTTTTCGTCTTTTTCGATAGATAAATGCGGTTCAGCCCACCTTTTGGGGGGGTGTGGCACGATTTTTGCAGAGAGAGAGAGAGAGAGAGAGAGAGAGAGAGAGAGAGAGAGAGAGAGAGAGAGAGAGATGCGCAGGCGTATATATGTATTATGTACACACACGCGAAAGGTAAGAAAAACAAATCATTCAAACTATCTATCCCCACTTTTATTTTACCGGAAACAAGTGATGAAAAAGAACTTGTACATTCACAAAAACCGGTTTGCCCCACGTATCATACAAGTAGAATCCGGGTGACCGTCACAGCCCTTTCCGGCTACCGGACGGCCAGCCTTATACCGTTACGGGAGGAATATACTCCGGACAATCCTCCCTTTCGGTGAATGGAGAAGGGTCTGAACTGTGATTGAAATGAAGACATGACTGACTGTGATTTGATAAAAGACTTTGATTAAGAAATAAACAATACAATGATTATGGATGGCGGAACCCGAAAAGCCTACGAGTAGGGAAAAAAGAAAATGAATTATAAACCGCTCCGGAACGGAGCATTAAGAAGAA
This sequence comes from Tannerella sp., assembly GCA_031271245.1. Taxonomy (GTDB): domain Bacteria; phylum Bacteroidota; class Bacteroidia; order Bacteroidales; family Tannerellaceae; genus Tannerella. The sequence goes on from JAISWC010000352.1 coordinate 12,802, forward strand.
TGAAAATGATGAAAAGTAAAATTTTAGTTGCTGTTGCAGCATGTGCAGGCCTGCTGGCCCTCTTTGCATGTTCGCAAAAAAGTTCTAAAACGGACTCCGGGAAACGCTCTATATCCGGAGTATGGATCGTAGACGAAGGCGGAAGCTATTTCCGGGATATAGTCGGAAGTGTACAGTTTGAAGGTGAAGTACAGGCCAAACCATTGACAAATTCTACCAATCAGGTGATGTTTGCCTCTTCCTCCGATAAAGCCCTCGGCCTGAATTTTCTTACATTCGACGTTGTAACATTTCTGGTTCCAACAAGCAGCGGCGCGTTGGTGATAATATGTGAGATAATGTCGGAACTGAATTACGAACTCGGGAATGACAGATTTATATTGCGCTATAATGACAAAGAAGTGTTGTCTGCAAGATATGAGTTGGGAGAAAAATTTATCCTGTTTTTGGATAGTGGAAAGAAAATCGTTTTTCATAAATCAACCTCCTGATGAAAAATGTCTGAACTGTGATTGAAATGAGGACATGATGGACTGTGATTTTTTAGAAGACAGAAGGTTGCAGTCAGCCAAAAAAATCATACTCTTCACAGAATCAATTGAAATCATAGTTCAGACAGAGGACGCAAACAAAAACGTGGAGCCGAAACCACGCAAAAAAACGGGGCAAGCCTTGCGAAGCCGTAAGAGCAGGAAAACAAAACAATTATTAATCATGCTCCGCAA
>JAISWC010000348.1 GCA_031271245.1 Tannerella sp.
CTGTGCGCCAGCATCGATTCGACGATGTCGCGGCTCCGCCGGCGGTTGAGCAGGTTGAAAAGCGGATGCAGCGCCCGGGAAGTGTCCCAGACGGAAAAGACCGTATAGTTGGTGAAACCCTCGGCCCGGTGAATATTGTGGTCGATGCCCCGGTAGTTCCCGTCCACGTCCATGTAGAGGGAAGGATGGATAAGGGCATGATAGAGCGAGGTGTAGAACATCGTCCTGCGTTCGTCCGATCCCTGCACCTCCACGCACGCCAGTTCCTTTTCCCACTTGTCCGACGCCTCGGCGCGGAGCCGGTCGAAGGACTTGCCGGCCGTTTCGGCCTCCAGGTTGCGCAAGGCGCCGGCCGCGCTGACGGCCGAAAGCGCTACCCGGACTTCCAGTTCGGGCGTGGCCGAAGGCGCAAACTCAAAACAGGCGACTACCTTCCGTCCACCCATTTCGGGGAAGTCCGTTTTGGGAAACTTCCGCCAAAAACCGGGATACTTCGGCGTTTCCCGGTCTTCGTAGACGTAATGCGCAACGGGCAGGGAGAACGAGATGGCGAAATACGTGTAGTTCACGCGCGACCAGCCGTTGGTGATGCGGTAGCCGGTCAGCAGCGTGTCGTTTTCGACGCGCACGTTTGCCCACAGCGTCTTGCCGTCGTAGTTGTAGATGCCGTGAACCAGGTCCAGGATCAACTGTTTCTTTTCGCCGTCCGGGAACGTATAGCGGTGGATGCCCGTCCGTTCGGAAGCCGTCAACTGCGCCCGTATTCCGTAGTCGTCCAGCATGACTTCGTAATAGCCCGGCCGCGCCTGTTCCGTGGCGTGCGAAAAGCGGGAGCGGTAGCCCGTTTCCGGCTGTGCGGCCGTTCCGGGATTCAGTCGCGGCGTACCGGTGACCGGCATCAGCAGGATGTCGCCCAGGTCGGAGTGGCCGGTACCGCTGAAATGCGTATGGCTAAACCCGACAATTGTCGGATCGTCGTACTGATAACCGGCACAATAGCGATAAGCGTCCTTTTGATAGACCCCGTCGAGGTTGTGGGGAATTGTGTCCGTGTCGGGACTCAGCTGGACGGCGCCGTGAGGCACGCAGGCTCCGGGAAACGTATGCCCCATCCGGGTGGTACCGATCATCGGGTCGACCGGCAATACCTGTTTTTCCTGTCCGTACAGCCGGACAACGCCCAGCAGGGCGGCCAAAATGATAATTTTCTTCTTCATTCTCAATTCTCCATTCTCAATTCTCCATTCTTTTCAAACCTGAACACCCAGGCGTGCCGGCAGGGCGCCTTGCCCTGCAATGCCTTGGGCACACGAATCACGAAGCCGTTGCCCACCTTTTCCCAGGCCAGCGGCCGGTCGTGTCCCAGTAAATAGACTTTGCTGCCCTTTGCCGGCTGCATCGAATGAACCATGACCAGCGACGGCAGATTCGTTTCGTTTTCGTCCGCCAGGTAAGCCGCATAGACGGTATTTCCCTTGGCGGTAAAAACCCGTTTGGTCTCCTGGTAGGGAGCGAGGGGCCGCGTGCCGTAGATGGCTTCGCTGTTGACCTTCATCCACGCGCCGATTTCCTTCAGCCGTTCGTAGGCCGTCGGGTGCCAGTCGCCGTCCGGTCCGGGGCCGATGTTGAGCAGGTAATTGCCGCCGCGCGACACGATCTGAAGCAGCATCTGTATAATTTCACGCGCCGGCTTGTAAGTGTCGTCCGGTTTGTACGACCACTGACCGCCCATCGTCATGCACGTTTCCCAGGGATAGTCCAGCGCCTTTTCGGGGATTTCCTGTTCCGGCGTCCGGTAATTTTCGTAGAGGTTGTTCTGGCCGCGGGCTACCGTCATCACCTGCGGCTGGTACGAACGCACCATCGTGGCGAAGCGCTTCCACGGCGCGTCGTAGCATGTCACGTCGAACCACAGGATATCGATCTTTCCGTAATCGCCCTTCATCAGCTCTTCCAACTGGTTATAGATAAAATCGTTGTAACGCTCCAGCTTTTCGGGATATTTCTCGACGGAATAATTCAGGCCGGCGTCTTTGGGCGGGAAATGGCGCCACCAGTAATCGTCGTGGTGCCAGTCGGCGATGGAATAGTAGGCGCCGATCTTGAAATCTTCCCCGCGAAACGATTCAAACACTTCCTTCGCTACGTTGGCGCGGGGATGGCGGTGAAAGGGACAGTCTTCGGACGTGATCCTGTAGTCGCTTTGCCGGGTGTCGAACATGTTGAACCCATCGTGATGCTTGGTAGTGAATACCACGTACCTCATGCCGGCGTCTCTGGCTGCCGCCGCCCACTTGTCGGGGTCGAACTTCACCGGATTGAACGTGCGAATCAGGTTTTCGTAATCCTGCACGTACTGGTTATACGTCCTGTCCTTCGGGCGTCTGATCCACTCGTGATCGGACGGATTGAGCGTCCACGACTCGATGACGCCCCACTGGCAGTATGCGCCCCAGTGCATGAACAGTCCGAATTTCATATCCTGCCATTCACGCAGGTTCTCCAGCACTTCCGGTTCTTCCGGATACTGGTAGGGAGGCCGTTTGTTTTCCTGCCCGAACCCATTCAGGGCACCAAACAGCATCATCACTAAAAAACAATGAATTACCTTCATAAGTATGTATTTATTAAATTAATTCCAGCGCAAAGATACGATTATATCCGGATGATACTGCATGGAAAAACGTTTTGCGAACAGGTGTGTCATTTTTTTTTGAGAAAAAAAGTTTGTATTCCGGAAATATGTACTATCTTTACCCCCGTTTAATTTCAAAAGAACAATGGATATGAGAACACGGAGTTACAGTTGTAAAGATGAAGAATTGCTCATCATGGGCGGTTACCTTGTTGCCTGTCTGGTCAGGGATATGGCCGATTTTAACGCTTATTCCCGCAGGTATAGCAGGGATTACCTCAGCGGGTTTAGGGAGAAGGTGAGAAATTGCACCACCCTTGTCAATCCCGGAGAAGAGAGAGCGGTATTGAAGGCCATTACCGCCCGGCTTTATGCGCAGACAGACCGTCTGGGCGAGCTTGTCAGCCGCCTGCTCCTCTATTTCAAGATGGCGAAAGCGGAAATCCCCATGACGGCAACCGATTTTGGCCTCACCGTCCTGCGGAACAGAATCGGCCGGAGAGACATCGAAGGCATCCTGCAAAACCTCCGTTTAGTGATCGGCCATGTGCAGAAATACGGAGAGGCGCTGAAAAAACAGGGCCTGACCGACGCCATGATCGAAGAGATGAACGGGATACACGCAGTCCTCGCGGAAGAGCATCGGAAAAAATCTGACATCATTAGCAACCGGAAAAGGATTGTGCAGGACAATCTCCACATCCTGAACGACCTGCATACCTACATCATGGAAATTTGCGGAAGGGGCAAAATCCTGTACACAGGCAAAGATGCCGTGAAGACGCAGGAATATACGTTCCGCGATCTGGTGAAGAAGATACGCAACACCTGAAGTACACAGGATCAATAAAACAGCGGTTTAGCGGCTAATTTGCCATCCGTCTGCCGGACAGATTCCTACTATCCGTCCTGTTTCGCGACCATTTGAAATGCGCCCATTTCAAATGGTCGCATAATATGTCCCGGAACTTTTCGGAAGGGGGTCAATTCTTAATTAAAAT
>JAISWC010000008.1 GCA_031271245.1 Tannerella sp.
CTCGCGAGAAGAGATGGATGCAAGTATCGGGAAGCACAATATTACCAGCTACTTTGATATGTTCAGCAAGTTCGGTCAAACCGGCGAACCGACTTTCAGTCATGTCCGCATCTCTACCGACGCCATCGTCATTTCTACTTATACTGTCGATACGAACGGTAACACCGCGCTCTTCGATACCATCAGGATAGTTCGCTAATCACGACATGAACTATGACGCCGGGGAAGACCGCCTTTCGGACGAATCGTTTGAAGCCCATTTCGGGCCGAACAATTCACGCCAAAGACCGCTTTGATCGGAGACATACAGCGAAAAGCGTTTACAAAATAGAATGACATGTCAGGAATAACACAAATTATCAAGTACGAAGGCGATAACGACACTTTCATCTGGAAGCATCCTATGGAAGATTTCAATACGTGGACACAGTTGATTGTACACGAATCGCAGGAAGCCATCTTTTTCCTCAACGGGCAGGCGCTGGATTTGTTTGGTCCGGGACGACACACGCTCGACACGCAGCATATCCCGCTCGTCAGCGAGATACTGAACAAGCCTGCCGGCGACAGTACTCCGTTTCATTGCGAGGTCTATTTCATCAACAGGACGGAACAACTGGCTATCCGCTGGGGCACCGACAGCAGGATTCAGTATATGGAACCTGTCTATCACTTTCCGTTGCAAATCGGCGCTTCGGGCGAAATGGGACTGCGGGTGGACGATTCGAGAAAACTGTTAGTCAAAATCGTCGGGACGGAGAAATCGTTCGGGAAAGACGCGCTTGTGCAGACGTTCAGAGCGTTTTTGCAGGTACGTATCAAGCCACATCTGGCACGGATTATGCAGGACGGCAAAATCAGCATCTTCGAAACAGATATGCATTTAGACGAACTGTCGGAGGCGCTTCATTCGCAACTGACCGCCGATTTTGGCGATTATGGACTTGCCCTCGAACGTTTTTTTGTCACCGCCATCGCAAAGCCCGACGGAGACAGGGCTTATGAAAAGTTTAAGGAAATTCATCTCCGTCAGTATGCCGACGTTGCTGAGGCGCAGATACGTCAGAAAGTAGGCGTCATCGAGCAACAGACCGAAGCGCAAAAGATGGTCATCGAAGCGGAAGCCCTTGCCGAAAAACGTAAACGCGAAGGTTTCACTTATCAGCAGGAACGCGGTTTCGACGTGGCGGAAAAGGTCGCCCAAAATGAAGCTGTCGGGAACTATTCGAATCTGGGAATCGGACTTGGCATGATGGGAGGTATCGCCGGAGGAATGGGCGCTACCGTCGCGGGAATTACTTCCGGAGCGCTTCATTCCGCTTCGTCGCCGGAACAGAATATCTTCGCCGGAACAGTCGTCGGCGGGACTTCGCAAACCGGAGGAACAGAATCGCCGCCGCCGTCGCATCCTCAACAGCAGGAAGGCGATCTTGCCGTCTTTAAACAGAAAGTCGAGAAACTGAAAATCATGAAAGACACCGGTCTGCTGTCGGACGAAGAGTTTGAACAGGAAAAGAAAAAACTCCTCGATACACTGTAAAATGAATTTATTTTGACAGATATGAAATCGTTATCAAAAAACAAAATCCTTGCGGCGGCAGGTTTCGCCGTTATCCTTTTACTGGTTAACGTACTATCGTTTGCCATACCGTTTACGCGGAACTCCGGGTTCTGGACGAGTTACGGTTTTTCGACATTCGCCATCGTGCTGACCGCCGCGATGAGTTTCTACGCGCTTGGACGAACTGATTTGCGAAGCCGGTTCTACGGACTTCCTGTCCTGTATATCGTCTGGACGTATCTGGGGATTCAGTTGGGCGCCGGATTTATCCTCGCTTCTCTGCCGGCACCTCTGTGGTTGAATATCCTGTTGAGTGGCGTGATGTTGGGCGTATGTTTTGTGGGATTGATTGCCGTCGAAATCAGCGTTACGGAAATCGAACGTATCGACCGGACGGTAAAAGAAAAAGTGTTCCGTATCAAATCCCTGCAAGCCGAAGTGGATTCCATGAGGGAAAAAATCACGGACGCCGACTTGAAAAAAACGTTGCAAAAACTGTCGGACGCCATCCGGTACAGCGACCCCGTAAGCAGTCCGCAACTTGCAGAACTGGAAAGCAATATCGAACATTCTGCCGCCCTGCTCGCTCAGGAACTGGAAACAGAAAATACGCCTGCCGTTCAAAACATTTGCGACCGGATGATGCAACTGCTCAACGAACGTAACAGAAAATGCAAACTGTTTAAATAAATCAATAAACGGATGATATTCAAATGCAAGATGTGCGGTGGGAATCTGGATGTTTCCCCCGAAATGACGGTCGGGACATGTTCTTACTGCGGCACGACCATGACCTTGCCGAAACTGAGCGGCGAAAAGCGAGCCAATCTCTACAACCGCGCCAACGCCTGTCGTCAAGATAACGACTACGACCGGGCAATGGGTATCTACGAAAGTATCCTTGCCGAAGACCTCACCGATGCGGAAGCCTACTGGTCGCTGGTTCTGTGCAAATACGGGATTGAGTACGTCGAAGACCCGAAGACCCGTAAACGCATACCGACCTGCAACCGCGTCCGGACCGCCTCCGTTTTCGACGACCACGACTACCGGCAGGCAATCGTGTACGCATCGGGCGAAGCCAAAGCCCTCTACGAAGAAGAAGCGGCGACAATCGAGACTGTCCGGAAAAATATCCTCGATATCTCGAACAGTGAAGAGCCGTTCGACGTTTTCATCTGCTACAAGGAAACCGACGAGCGTGGACGACGTACGCCCGACAGCGTCATCGCTCAGGAACTCTACGGCGAACTCACGGAAAAAGGCTACAACGTATTTTTCTCGCGCATCACGCTCGAAGACAAGACCGGAACGGCTTACGAACCGTATATCTTCGCCGCCCTCAATTCCGCTAAGGTCATGGCGGTTATCGGGACGCGGCGGGAATATTTCGATTCCGTATGGGTCAAAAACGAATGGAGCCGTTATCTGGCGCTCATTAAAGGCGGAGCGAAGAAGACGCTGGCGCCCGTCTATCAGAACATGACTGTCGGCGACCTGCCGGAAGAGTTGAGACATTTGCAGGCTCAAGACATGGGCGAGTTGGGGTTCATGCAGGATTTGGTCAGAGGTATCGAAAAAATGATTCCGAAAAAGAAAGAGACCGCTCCGGTTGCGTCGTCTATTTTTTGGGATGGAACACAGGGCGTCGTTTGGCAGGGAACGGAACTTACTATTGATAAAACGTCAAAAACCGTGCTGGGAATTGCCGGAGCGCCGGGTAGCCACATTGTTATCACGCCCGATATTGAAGCCATTGAGCCTAAGGCGTTTATGAATATCGGCGAAATCACCTCTGTAATTTTTGAACAGGGAAAATTACAATCTATTCCCGAATATGCTTTTGCCGGCTGCAAAAACCTGAAACTACTCATATTGTCCGACAACATTACATCTGTCGGGAACAACGCTTTCGAAGACTGCGGTATTGAGGCAATCAGTCTTCCCTCCAGGCTTATATCAATAGGCGACAGAGCTTTTGCCGGTTGCGGGGCGCTGGACAGCGTGTATTTTCACGAAAGTCTCAAATCTCTCGGTAACGAAGCGTTCGCCGGTTGTAATACCCTGAAACAGGCTGCATTCACAAATTTGAACACTATAGGCGAAAGGGCTTTTGCCGACTGTCCAAAATTATCCGGAATTATCTTTGTCAACGATAGAATGACCGGCATAAGTCGAAGCGCCTTTGCAGGATGCGTTTCTCTGGATGATATTGTATTTTTGGAAAGACTTAAAACTATTGAAGAAGACGCTTTTGCCGGTTGCGTAAATATTAAAAAACTGGAATTTGGCGACGGCTTGCGTACTGTTAAAACAAACGCCTTTGCCGGATGTACAAAACTGCGAAGCGTAAGTTTTCCCGAACACTTCTCCAGAGTTGAAGAAGGCGCTTTTACGGGTTGCACAGCGCTCGAAAGCATAATCATCTCCGGAAAAGCTACCGTTGCCCCGGGCGCGTTCGAGGGCTGTACTAAAATCAAAGCCATCAAAATAGAAGGCAAGAAACTAAAATCACTCCTTTGGCTCGCTTCCTTTTACGAAAATAAAACTGTCAAAGTAACTTTTTCCGACAATGTCGAAATGATATGCGACGAGGCGTTCGCCGGCTGCGAGTTCCTGACGCCCGTAAAAATTTCAAGGAACGTTAAGAATATCGGCAAAAAAGCGTTCGCCGGACTTGTCGGTATCGGTAAAATTACCATCCCCTCTTCTGTTACCCTCATCGACGAAGGCGCTTTTGCGGAATGCACCGAACTGAAAGTAATCACTTTCGAGAGCCGTTCCGAAGTGCAAACAATAGGCGACAGGGCTTTCGCAGGATGTACTCAACTTAAAAAAATAGAGATTCCCGATTCTGTTCAATCTATCGGAGCGGACGCTTTCGCCGGTTGCGACAATCTCAAAATCATATATATAACGGAGAACAGTACAATAGGGAAACTGTACAAAGATAAGAAAATCACCATTAACCATCCTGCCGTAACATTTTCCCGCGATGATGTTGAACGTCTGAATAAATCGGTACACACGACAATCACCCTTTCGTCAAAAGACAGGGAAATCAAAGCGAGAGCCTTTCGCTTCTACTCCGGCATAAAAAGCGTGAAAATCCCTGACAGCGTAGAATTTATCAATGATGAGGCTTTCGAAGGCTGCACCGGACTTGAAAGTCTTGTTATCCCGAATACCGTCAAAACGATTGGCAAGGAAGCATTTTCCGGCTGTACGGGTCTCCGGGAAGTTGTCGTTCCCGTGAAGTCTCTTCATCGCGATGGCATCTTCATGGGCTGTAGCGGACTGAAAAAGATTACTTTTTCCGATGACCCCACATCCGTCCTTGATGCAATACATATTCCATCTAATACATTCATGGGTTGTACAGACTTGGAAAGTATTATTTTCCCCGCCACCGATGCAGTGATATTCAGCGACGAGGCTTTCGCAGGATGTACCACCCTGAAAGAGGTAATATTCCAGGGTCCTGCAAAGAGAAATGCTATCACCGACTACCGTATACCTGCCGCTTTCGCGAATACTCCCTTCCTCGAACGCTACAAGATCGAACGGGAACGACGCATTAAAGGATTGTGTATCCATTGCGGCGGAAAATTGAACTTCTTCAAAACAAAATGTAAGGCATGCGGAGAAATCCACAAAAAAACTGAATCCCTTTCCACAGAAACCGATACCAATGTCAAAAAAACAGCTTACAGTATGCTGATAGTTATAATAATTTCTGTGATGATGTATCTGCTTGCTATTAGATTAATCTGGACATTTCATTTCCTGATTTAGGTTGACTGTATGTCAGTCTTATCTCTGTCTTTCTTTGTCTGCATAGCCTGCTTTTGTCTGAAACTCTTATACCTTATTTATTTCGCATCCCTTAGTTTTCTTCCTCCGAATTGGTAATTACAAAATGTCAGAACTTACAAAATGTCAGTTTTTGCCATTCGGAAAATTGATTTTTTACCCTCCGCCAGCCTTCTGAGCACAAAAAACGCCGG
>JAISWC010000095.1 GCA_031271245.1 Tannerella sp.
GCACCCATTCGTTTGACCGGATAAACTGCCTGAACTGCTCGACGGTCAAACCTTGCTCGTTCCCGCCGGACGTTTCGAGCGGGTAACCGGCGCCTACCCAGCCGGCAAGCCCGCCCGGCAAGGCATATACTTCCCCGAACCCCTGTGCGCGTAGCCAGGCGGCAAGTATGAAGCCGCGACCACTGTTGATGGAGTAGGTGAATGTCGGGTATTCGGGGTTTAGTGTTTCAACGACCTTTTGCAACGCTACGCTGTCTGCCATATCAACGCTAATGGCGCCCTTGATACGGTTACGGTCAAACTCCTCCGCCGACCGGGCATCCAGCAACTGCGGATGCCGGGCGCTTTCCAGTTTCGCGGCAAACTCTTTTACCGTCAGCGATTCATTTTGCGAACAGGCTGCACACAGCAGGCAGCCGGTGAGTAATACGAAAAAAAAACGTTTCATACCTGTTTTACTTTTTAATTTCCACTATTTCCTTTAGGGACAATTTATCCGGATATCCCCATCCGGGTTTGGAGAGATCGCAGAAATCACCCGATTCAAGCATTTCCCGCTGCAATAATTCGGTTAATTCCTTCACTTTGTCTTTATATGCCGGAGCATCGGCCAGATTATTCTGTTCCAGCGGGTCATTTTTCAAATCGAACAACTGCACCCGTTCCTCTCCTTTTACATTGTAGCGAATCAGCTTGTAATGATCTTTTTTAACGGCGCGTTGAATGTTGATGTAGGAAAGAATCAGGTGTTTCCGTCCTGCCGGTTTCTTTGCCATGAGGGCGTTTTTCAGCGATTGACCATCTATGGTTTCCGGATACTTGATGCCGGCCAGTTCACAAAGTGTAGGATACAGATCCAGCAGATAATTGAAGGTGTAGTTGCGTTCATTTTTCGGGATACCGGGTCCGACAATCACCAGGGGCGTTCTCACAGAATGTTCGTACAGGTTCTGTTTGCCCAGCAGGCCGTGTTGTCCGACAGCCAGACCGTTATCGGCAGTAAATACGATGATGGTATTGTCATATTCGCCGCTTTCTTCCAAGGCTTCGAGAATACGCCCTGTCTGCACGTCCACTTCGCTGATCATGCCGTAATAGAGCGCTGTTTCCTGCCTGATCATCTCCGGAGTACGGGGCAAAGGCAGGAATACTTCATCCCGCACTTCCATGTCGCCATTGTCGAAAGGATGACGGGAGAGGAAGTTGAGCGGCAAAGGGATGCCGTCCGCTTCGTATTTGTGCCCGTATGCCGGAGGAGGAGTACGCGGGTCGTGCGGTGATTTGAAAGCGACGTACAGCAGAAAGGGTTTGCTTTTGTCCCGGCGATTCTTCAGAAATTCGATGGAAGCGTCGGCATAACAAACCGATGAGAACTTTGTCCGGAAACGCCCGCGTTCATATTTGCCCGAAGGGTCGAAGTCGTGCAGGAAGGGGCGGAAATGCCCGTCTGTTTCATAGCGTTGCATTCCTCCGAAAAAGATGTCGGCGCCGGCGGAAAAGGAACGGTTAAAAGCCGCCCGGTCGCTGTGCCATTTCCCGGTAGCGAAGGTCGCATAGCCGTTTTCGCGAAACACTTCGGGGAAGGTTCTGTCCTTTTCGGGAATGACCTGTCCGTCGTGCGTCAGGTGCTGGCTGTAAAGTCCTGTCATCAGCATGGCGCGGCTGGGCATGGAGATTGCTCCCTGCATACCGCCCATCACGTGGTTTTGCATAAAGGAAGTGCCTTCCGCTACCAGACGGTCCATGTTGGGCGTGACCACAGTGGGATTACCCAGGGCATGTATCGTATTGTAACTTTGGTCGTCCGTCAGCAGAAAAAGGATATTGGGCTGTTTCGCCTGTTTTTTCTTTTCCTGAGCGCCGGTTTTCGCCAAAGGCAAAAGACAGGCGCAGCCAATCAAAATGTATTTTTTACGTAGATAGAGTTCCATATATTTGTTCAAAATCTTTGACGCCGAAAGCCTCCATGTCTTCATCCGGCACTAAGTAACGTGAAATAAATAACATGTAATATGATAAACTATGAACTATGAACTATGAACTATGAGTGGAATGCTATTTGTAACATTCTTTTCATTCTCCATTCTCCATTCATTCGTATTCTTTTTCAGTTTATTTTTTCCGGCTTCGGGTCGTTCCATGCGGAGCGGTCGTTCAGCAATTCTTCCGTCGGCGTGTAAATCCGCAGCGTGAGGTTAAACTCTTTGTCGCCGGTGGGCAGCCAGTTGCTTTCCCTGTCCCTGCCGGGGCTTTCGCGGCTCAGGTAAATGTCCAGCGAGCCGTCGGTGTTGTATTGAAGCGCGTTCCGGTCGCCGATGGCGTAGCGGCGGATGGGATTTTCGACCAGGTAGCGGTCTTCGCCGTAGACGGTGTACGACCAGAAAGACTGCGCCGGCGGTAACTGACCCTTCCCGAAACGGATGCGGTAACGGTTTTGCCCGTTCAGCGGTTCGCCGTCCTTATCCGCATAGTAGGAGTAATAAATCGCTTCTTCGGGAGGCAACGCGCCCAGACCCCGGTATGCTACCAGCGCACGCAGATTGTAGTCGGTCCTGTAGTCGCCGGTTTTGGCGGCGGGGTCAAAGGTGACTTTGCCGAAGTAACCGCCTTCGAGAGGCTTCTCAAATTCCGCGTACACGTCGGCAGGAATTTGTTTCAGGGTCTCCTGCGTCTCGGGGTCGAAGGCGGAGAGCGAGAACTGCAAGCCTGCCCCCACACCGATGGCGGCGATGCGCCGAACGATGGCGCTGTCGGCCTCAAAGGGCGGATTGTCGGCCAAGAGAGCGTTGGCATAGTTGAAGAAGTCTTCTACCGGAATACTTCGCACGATCTCCACCACCGGTTTTCCTTTTGCGTCATCCGGCAGGAAGTCGCCGTAGAGCCGGTGCGGATGCTGCGGATCGACCGCCGCTTCACTCCCGTCCAGCCAGGCCGAAAGAGGCTTAAGGACAATCCGCCGTTGCAGGGGGAGGACAAAATCCCGCAGGTCTTCGGGACTGTTTACCTGTACGCGCCCGATCACCCACACCAGACGGGAGGGCGATTCGACGCGCGTCAGTCCTTCGGGCGTCTCGCCCGTCCAGCCGGGAGGCGTGACGAGGTACTTCTGAGCGCCCGTGCCGGTGATGCGCTTGCCGGGCAGGAAGAAGTTGTTTGTCCACACATCCTGCAGGGGGAAAACGAAATAACGCCCTTCCGTACCGGGCAGCTCGATGACGACGGCATCCCCGTTCAGGTCGAGGAAGGCGATGGAATAGTTCGTGTCGTTGTTGGGCGCCACCACTTGCCGGAAAGTGTGGTCGGGAAAACCGTCGAATACGTGCAGGCGGTTGTCCGGGACGGGCGAGCTTACCCTCGTAACGTCCGTATAGACAAGGGGCGTTACAAAGAGGTAGGCTTCGCGCGCCAATGCTGTCACTTCGTCGTTCGACAGTCCGGTTTTGTTGCCTCCCGTGCAGGATGACAGGAACAGTACGCCACACAACAGGGCGTATTCCACTGAAAAGCGCATCTTTTTCATACGTGCCGTTTTTTATTTCGTTACTTTATCTACCGCACTCCGGTCTACCGTCCCGCTGATGAATTTCCCGAAGAGGTGAGACCAGTTGATCAGCGGATACACGCTGTTTTCTTCCGCCTGCCGCTCGAACAGCGTCTTAAGCTCTGCCAGCTTCTGCGGATTTTTGGCGGCCAGGTTGATCCGTTCGTTGAAATCTTCGTTCAGGTTGTAAAGTTCCCACTGCGGAAGTTGCTGCGACGCCTTTGCCAGTTCGGGGAGCGACGTCTTGCCCAAACGCAGAAGCGCCAGGTCGATGAAGTTGGGGTGAAAGGAGAACGAGGCTTTCCAGCCGTCCTGATAAATCGAACCCTGACCGAAGATATAGTAGTACTGCACGGTGTGCCGGGAGGCCGCCTCCCTGTCGTCGAACGAATAGACGAGCGAGGTGCCCTGCACCGGAATTTGCTCCACGCCGCGAATCACCCTGTGAGGCTGGAATCCCAGCAGGTCGACGGTCGTCGGGAAAAGGTCGATCACATGCCCGTATTGCGTGCGTATGCCGCCTTTTTCGCGGATGCCCTTCGGATAATGAACGATAAGCGGATTACGGGTGCCGCCTTCGGAGTTGGCGTCCGACTTCCAGAGGCGGAACGGCGTGTTGGCGGCCTGCGCCCAGCCCAGGGGATAGTTCACGTTCGTACCTTCCGGCTCGCCGATCCGGTCGATACGGTCCAGGTTTTTGGCAATCAGTTCTTTTTCGGTGGCCGGAGCGGTCGAGAAGAACTCGTCCAGCGTAATCGTGCCCTGGAAGTCGCCCTCCTTGCTGGCGCCGTTGTCGCCGATAAGCACGAAGATGGCCGTATTGTCCAGCTGGTTCAGCTCTTCGAGCGTCCGTATCACGCGCCCCACCTCATAGTCGGTGTAGGTGAGGTAGGCGGCGTAGGTTTCCATAAAGCGGGCGAACACCTTGCGGGCGTCGGCCGGGAGACTGTTCCATGCCTTGATGTTCGGGTCGCGGTCGGGCAGCACGGCGCCGGACGGAATGATACCCAGCTTCTTTTGCTGCGCGAAGACCTTTTCGCGATACACGTCCCAGCCTTCGTCGAACTGCCCCCTGTATTCGTCGCGCCACTTTTTGGCCACCTGATGGGGCGCATGGACGGCGGCGGGAGCGTAGTACAGGAAGAACGGCTTGTCGGGCGCGGCGGCCTTTTGCTTTTGG
>JAISWC010000138.1 GCA_031271245.1 Tannerella sp.
AGTACAACTTCACTCCGGCAGAGCAGATTCGGCGCGCCGGGGCGGGGATTTGACGCAAATCTTCTCTGTGTCCCTCTGTGACTTCTCCGTGTCTCCGTGTAACTTTTTTCTTACACGGAATTCCACAGAGAAGTCACAGAGTTTCACAGAGACGCATCTGACTGCGTCGATTTTCAATTCAAATGGTCACAAAACAGGATGGATATTAGAAAACCCTTATTTCCGGACAGTTCCTTAGTAGCCTGCCCCCCCAGTTCCCCCCTTATTTCCCTTATTTCATTCACACAGAAATATGATACAGAAGATCGGGGGGGAGAGGATTAAGGGCTGAAAAATAAATAACGTATAACCATAGCCACCACGATAGCAAACAAAAAAATCCCTTCAGGGATGGCATGTGGGTAGAAAAACAGGTTCCCTCCGCTACCAACTCCCAATGAAAAAATGCAGTTTTCCATTCCTGTTGCAGCTGCCAAAATGTCAGCATTTTGTTTTGGTTTTGTTTTTGCAGGTTACTTCGGCGGAGAATCAATTTTATGGAGAAAAGAAAGGAGTTAAATATATGAATCTGAACAATTTTACAATCAAGTCGCAGGAGGCTGTCCAGCTGGCCGTCCAGCTGGTTGCAGGCAACGGCCAGCAGAGTATGGAGACGACTCATTTACTGAAAGCGGTTATTATGACAGGTGATAGCGTAGTGCGTTTCCTTTTCCGGAAACTGGAGGCCAACCTCCAGACGCTGGAGAAAACGCTGGACGCCCGGATCGCGCGTTATCCGAAGGTGTCGGGCGGAGAACCTTACCTGAGCCGCGAAACAAACGCAGTGCTGCAAAAGGCCATCGTCCACTGCGAAAAGGCGGGCGACCGGTATGTGTCCATCGAACACCTGCTGCTGGCCCTGCTGACGGAACCGTGCGAAGCCGCTCAGTTGCTGCGCGACGCCGGCCTGACGGAAAAGGAATTGCAGCTGGCCATCGAAGAACTGCGAAAAGGAAACAAAGTCACCAGCCAGTCGGCGGAAGACACGTATGATGCGCTCGGCAAATACGCCGTCAATCTGAACGAACGCGCCCGTTCGGGCAAGCTGGACCCGGTGATCGGACGCGACGACGAAATCCGCCGCGTACTCCAAATTCTGAGCCGCCGCACCAAGAACAACCCCATCCTGATTGGCGAGCCGGGCGTGGGAAAGACGGCGATTGCCGAAGGCCTGGCGCACCGGATTGTACGGGGCGACGTCCCCGAGAATCTGAAAAGCAGGCAGCTGTTTTCGCTGGATATGGGCGCCCTGATTGCCGGCGCGAAATACAAGGGCGAGTTTGAGGAACGTCTGAAGGCGGTTGTCAACGAAGTGGTACGGTCGAACGGAGAGATTATACTTTTCATCGACGAAATCCATACGCTTGTCGGCGCGGGCAAAAGCGAAGGCGCGATGGATGCCGCCAACATCCTGAAACCGGCGCTGGCGCGGGGCGAACTGCGCTCCATCGGGGCGACGACGCTGGATGAATATCAGAAGTATTTCGAGAAGGACAAGGCGCTGGAACGCCGTTTCCAGACCGTGATCGTGGATGAACCCGACGAGGCCGACACGATTTCCATCCTGCGCGGATTGAAGGAAAAGTACGAAAATCATCACAAGGTGCGCATTAAGGACGACGCCCTCATTGCCGCCGTACAGTTGTCGACGCGCTACATCACCGACCGCTTCCTGCCCGACAAGGCCATCGACCTGATGGACGAGGCGGCTGCCCGACTGCGGATTCAGATCGATTCCGTACCGGAGGCGCTGGACGAAGTCTCGCGTCGCATCAAGCAGCTGGAAATCGAGCGCGAGGCGATCAAGCGTGAAAATGACGAACCGAAACTGCAACAGTTGAGCAGGGAGATCGCCGACCTGAAAGAAGACGAGCAGAAACAAAAGGCCCAGTGGCAGAACGAGAAGGAGCTGATCAATGAAATACAGCAGTGTAAAATCCACATCGAACAGCTGAAATTCGAGGCCGACAGGGCCGAACGCGAGGGCGACTACGGGAAAGTGGCCGAGATACGCTACGGGAAAATCAGGGAGATGGAAGGCCGGATGGCCGCCACGCAGGAGAAACTGTGCGCCATGCAGGGCGGAACTGCCATGATTAAGGAGGAAGTCGACAGCGAGGACATTGCCGACGTCGTCTCACGCTGGACGGGCATTCCGGTGAACCGGATGATGCAGAGCGAGCGCGAGAAGCTGCTCCACCTCGAAGACGAGTTGCACCGGCGGGTCGTCGGGCAGGAGGAGGCCATCCGTGCGATTGCCGACGCCGTGCGCCGCAGCCGCGCCGGACTGCAGGACCCCAAACGGCCTGTCGGCTCGTTTATTTTCCTCGGCACAACGGGCGTGGGAAAAACGGAACTGGCCAAAGCGCTGGCCGAATACCTCTTCGACGACGAAAACCTGATGACGCGCATCGACATGAGCGAATACCAGGAGAAATTCAGCGCCAGCCGGCTGGTGGGAGCGCCTCCCGGCTACGTCGGTTACGACGAGGGCGGACAACTGACCGAGGCCATTCGCCATAAACCGTATTCCGTCGTCCTGTTCGACGAAATCGAAAAAGCCCACCCGGATGTCTTCAACATCCTGCTGCAGGTGCTGGACGACGGACGCCTGACGGACAACAAGGGACGTACGGTGAACTTCAAGAACACGATCATCATCATGACCAGCAACATGGGTTCGGGGCTGATCCGGGAAAACTTCGAGCAAATCACGCCGGCCAACCGCGGGCAAATCATCGAGACGACGCGCAGCCAGGTGCTTGACCTGCTCAAAAAGACGATCCGGCCGGAGTTCTTGAACCGCATTGACGAAATCATCATGTTCATGCCGTTGGACGAGCGCGAAATCCGGCAGATAGTCGGCCTCCAGCTGGATCACATCCGCCGGATGCTGGAGAAAAACGGGCTTGCGCTGACGTTTACCGACGCAGCCGCCGCACTGATAGCCGGGAAAGGATACGATCCGCAGTTCGGCGCGCGACCGGTGAAGCGTATCATCCAGAACCTGGTACTGAACGAACTGTCCAAACAAATCCTCGGCGCGGCCGTCGACCGCAGCCGTCCGGTCGTCATCGACGCCGAAGGAGACGGACTGGTATTCAGGAACTGAACCCGCCGAAGAGATATGAATTGAGAAT
>JAISWC010000179.1 GCA_031271245.1 Tannerella sp.
GCTTCCGATATCTTTTGCGGATAAATCGTCTGCACAGCCTTTTGTTGTTCCTCGTCCAATTCACTAAAACTTTTTCCCCATTTCTTTTTTGAAAGATCGTCACGCAATTCCCGATAGGCAGCGGCCAATTCGTTCTGCACCTCAATGTACTTCTGATAGGACGTTCCCCGGTCATTCAGAAGTGAGATTACGTGAGGTTTATGAATCATCGTCCGTCCAAAAAACGGCACGTCTTCTTCGATCTTTTCCGGTAAATGTTCATCGTCCTGCGGATTGGCAATAAATTCCTTTGCCTTGTCTTTCAATTGACTGATGTCGATAAACTCTTCACCGCAAAGGATGCTGCCATTCAGATCGACTAACAGCCGCAACATATTTCTCTTTTTGATATCTATGGGTTTGTCCAGTGTCTCCTTGTCGGGAGGCGGAGGCAAACGCCTAGGCAGTCCCTGGTCTGTATTCATAGATGTGGTCAAAAGGAAGAATAAAAGCAACATGAAAGCAATGTCAGCAGAAGAAGTCGCATTCACTCCGGGGACTTTTCTTTTTTTGCGCATTTCTTTTCCGTTTAAATCGTTATTTTCTAAACACTTTTAGCACCGTTCCGCCGATCATTGCCACTATGCAGATCGCCAGCAGGATGAACATGCTGTAAATCCACATATCCGACACTTTTAACCAGAACGGGGTATTGAAGTGCGCCGAATCTTCATTGATCCCTGGCAATGCCGTCGCGTCTCCCATTGAATAGGTGAGTCCCAGCAATGCGGCAAACAGGATCAGCACCCCAAGGGATGCCAGCGCCGATTTCGGTTTCGTCCTTACAGTAGATACGAATTGAAACAGTCCTAAAATCACCAGTGCAATGATGGTAACAGCGAATATAATATAGCACCAGTATAGCAACAAGTCGGTATTGACCGGCGCTTTTTGTTCCGCGTTGGGATCCACCACTCCTCCCA
Organism: Tannerella sp.; assembly: GCA_031271245.1. Classification (GTDB taxonomy): domain Bacteria; phylum Bacteroidota; class Bacteroidia; order Bacteroidales; family Tannerellaceae; genus Tannerella. The sequence goes on from JAISWC010000179.1 coordinate 963, forward strand.
TATAAAAAAACCCCAACACGACGACACTAATCAGCATCATGGCCCATAGGGTCCAACTTGATAATCTTCTGATTTTTGTTACAGCCATGATTGCGAACTATTTTTGATATTTCACACTGTATTTGACCACAATATCAAGCAAGGTAATCGAGGCGTCCTCCATCTTGTTGAGGATGGATTCCAGCTTGCTTAACAGATAGTTGTAGAATACTTGCAGGATAAGCGCTACAATCAGACCGCCTACCGTGGTAATCAATGCCACTTTCATACCACTGGCCACGACAGTCGGGCTGATATCGCCTACACGTTCGATTTTGTCATATGCCATCACCATACCGATCACGGTTCCCAGGAAGCCCAATGACGGAGCCATTGCGATAAACAGGGTAATCCAGGACAGGTTTTTTTCCAGCAAACCGCCCTGCACGCCGCCATACGAAATGACCGATTTCTCTACTACATCAATCCCCTGATCAATTCTCATCAAGCCTTGAACAGCAATGGATGCAATCGGACCTCGCGTGTCACGTGCGATGGCCTTGGCCGCTTCCACATCGCCCTTGTCAAGGGCTTCTTCAATCGCTTTCAGCATCTTGTTCGGATTGATATCCGCCAGATTCAGATAAATAATACGTTCCAACGCGAAAGCCAAACCTAAAATCAGCGTAATGGCAACTGAACTCATAAAGTCTGCACTGCCTTCAATAAACTTGATTTTCAAAGCTTGATGAAAACTTTCTTCCACAGGCGCAGCATTTTGCGCAAATGCCATCACAGACGTTCCCAAGGCTAAAATAGCCAAGAATGTTTTTGTAAATAACCTTTTCATAGTTGTCTAATTGTCAAAATTAATAATCTTCTTTTTCTATCTATATTTAGTTGTTAATAAATTCATTCGTTATATAGTTCATTTCCATTTATTTGCGGAGAAAGCGGGATTCGAACCCGCGATACGCTTTTGGCGTATACACGCTTTCCAGGCGTGCCTCTTCAGCCGCTCGAGCATCTCTCCTGTCCGCGCCTCCCTCCGGAAGCGCCTGCAAATTACGGAAAAATATAATATACTAACTTTTCAGGCTACAAATATCTCATTTTTACTCGAAATATGTTGCCTTATAACCTGAAAAAATATACAATAACCTCACTTTTTTTTTCTCCTAAAACCCAATGGATTGTATATCAAATGTTTCCAATGTGCTTTTTTTGATGGTTTCAAGGACGTCGTCCAGGCTGGTTTCAAATATTGAGGCGATTTTTCCGGCTGTTTCCCACAAAAATGACGGTTCATTTCGTTTGCCGCGATGAGGCGAAGGCGCCAGATAGGGTGCATCGGTCTCCAGGAGGATCATTTCCAGCCTTGCCTGCCGGAGCGCTTCGGGCAACGGCGATTTCTTGAACGTAACAGTCCCGTTCACACCAAGTTTAAAGCCGGGTAACAGCCGGATTTCCTCCATATCCGCCAGCGTGCCGCTGAAACAGTGGAACACGCCCCGCAAACCGTTCACTCCTACTTTGTACATACTGTCGAATATTTCCGCAAAAGCGTTTCGTGTATGGATGGACACCGGCAGCTGCAACGCCCGGCTCCATCGCAACTGTTCCTCGAACACGATTTTCTGTTCCCGCAAATGATGCTGATCCCAAAACAAATCGATTCCGATTTCTCCAATGCCGCAGTAACGGCGTAACGGAAGGGCTTTTTCGATTCGGTTCAACGAAGAGACATACGACGCATCCACACTGGTTGGATGCAGCCCCATCATCGGAAAAGCAAAGCCGGGTTCGGCATCACATAAATGAAACAGCGGCGCCAGTGTCGCGACGTCGACATTCGGCAACAGGAGCGCTTCAATACCCGACGCCTTCGCTCTCCGGATGACTTCGTCGCGATCGGCATCAAACTCCTCCAGATAGATATGCGTATGCGTATCGATGATTTTCACATCGCTTTTGAATCCAAACTCCTGCATCTCTATGATTCCCTCATCATCAGTCGCCGGCTCGTTTCGCGCAGCGTCGTCAGCCGTTCCGTCGGCAGGTGTAACCGTGAAAGGTCGTGCATGGCCAGCTGGTAATAGTATTGTATTTTTGCCTGAACGAGTTCCTTTATTTTCAAATCGTCGTAAATGGCTGTGACGGCCGCGATTTTTTCTTCCGGCGTGAAGGCGTTTTCACCCGTTGTTTGCTGATATTGCCGGATGACGGCGCACTGCTGTTCCGATGCCCGCTGCATGGCATGAATCAGCAAAAACGTTTTTTTGTTGCACAGGATGTCGCCCCCGATGTTTTTTCCGAAAGTCAGCGGGTCGCCGTATACATCCAGTAAATCATCCTGCAACTGAAATGCCAGTCCGGTGTGAATCCCGAACCGGTAAAGATGTTCAACGTCATCTTTCGGCGCACCTCCGATCAACGCCCCGGCTTTCAGGCAACAGGCAAGCAGAACGGCCGTTTTCAGACGGATCATTTCAAGGTAGTCCTCTTCTGCTACTTCCTGCCGCGACTCAAATTCCATGTCGTATTGCTGGCCTTCGCATATCTCCAGGGCGGTTTGGGTGAACAGTGTCAGTATGTCTTTCAAAAAAGGCGCGTCCGTCTCGCCTATTAGCTGATAGGCAATAATCAGCATGGCGTCGCCCGAAAGAATGGCCGTGTTTGGATTCCATTTTTCATGTACGGTCGGCTGATGACGCCGACGGATGGCGCCATCCATCAGGTCATCATGCAATAACGTGAAATTATGAAATACTTCCATGCCTAATGCCGGTTTTAGCGCCTTGTCCACGCTTTCACCGTACAGATTGCACGCCATCAGCATGAATGCCGGGCGAATCCGTTTTCCGCCGATAGAAAGCGTGTACTCAATCGGAATAAACAAACTTTGAGGCCGCGCCTCAAAGCGAATCTCTCCGATCGCCGTTTCTACCATCCGCAGGATTTGTTCAAATGACAACATAGTAATAAACAGATATCAATAAAAAAGGCCACTCACCCTGGAACGGCCTTTTCTAATGAAAAAATTGAGATTACTTCCCCAAAAAAATTGCGGATTAATTTTGTAACCGGAAAAGAACCGGTAAATTGTATTTTACGCGTACCGGCTTTCCTCTTTGCTTGCCCGGTTTCCACTTGGGCATCGCATTGATCACACGAATAGCTTCTCTGTCCAGCGAAGGATCCACTCCGCGAATCACTTCTACGTCCACGATACTGCCATCCTTGTTGATGGTGAAGGAACACGTAACGCGACCCTGTATCCCGTTTTCCTGTGCAACGACCGGATATTTGATCGCAGTTTTCAGATACGTCAGCAGTGCCACCTGTCCTCCGGGAAATTCCGCCGCTTCTTCCACAATGGTAAAAATGTGGTTCTCGTCTTCTTCTTCTTCCTTCACTTCTACAACCTGAGGCACATAAGTCTCTGCCTGTGCGGCGTTGGCATTGTCTTCCGTCGACATCAAATCGGCGTTTTCCACCTGCGCATCATCCTCCACGACGTTCAACACTTCGGCAACCACCTGTGCCGGCGGTGGTGGCGGCGGCGGTGGCGGCTCTTCTTCCTGTTTGGTGATTTCAATATCATCCTCGGCAAGGATATCGGTGACTCCTTCACTCATTTCCGCCTTGAACTCTTTTGTTCCCCATTCGAAACCTACAAACAGAACGGCTAATCCCACAACCACGCCCATTAAAAGGCTCAGTCCCTTTCCTCTTTCCAAATCTGCTTTGGGCGATTTCTTGATTTCCATCGTTCTTTCGTTTTTAAATTTTCTTCGGGCAAAGGTAGGGAATAATTTGACAGACGATACGGTCTAAGGGAGAAAAATGTGGGTCTTTCACTTTTTTTGTGATAGTAGGAAAAAAACCGGGCGAAATATACCTTTTTTCGGATTTCTGCGTTATAAGCATACAACGCCAGTCGCCGATTTCCGGAAATCCGGTGTGTTTTTGCGGGTGTTTTATTAGTATGATGAATATGAAACGTATACGATTGACGGCATGTTTGCTGGCAGGATCCTGTTTGCTGTCTGCCCAGGAAGGAGGCGAGGTTTTTACCTTCCTGCGCTATCCCACGTCTTCTCATGTGAATGCGCTGGGCGGACATACCGTGTCCCTGATTGAACGCGATCCTTCCATGATTTTCCACAATCCTGCCCTGCTGGGAGGCGAGATGGACGGAATGGCGAACCTGAATTATATGAACTATATCGCCGGTATTCATGTGGGCAGTGCAGTCTACACGAAGGCTTTCCGGGAACGGGGCGCCTGGGGAATCGGAGCGCGCTTTTTCAGTTACGGGAGCCTGAAGGAAGTGGATGCGTCCCATACGGTACTGGGGAATTTTTCAGCCAATGATTTGAGCATAAATGCATTTTATTCGTATGATCTTTCGGAGCGGTGGCGCGGTGGCGTATCTTTCGGGATGCTCTATTCGGGACTGGCGGAATACACGTCGTTCGGAATTGCCGTGGATGCGGGACTGAGTTATTTCGACCCGGAGAAAGGTATGTCGTATGGTTTTGCCCTGAAAAATATCGGGGCGCAACTTAAGGCGTATGACGAGAAACGGGAAAAACTGCCCTGGGACATTCAACTGGGACTGACGAAGAAAATGGACCATGCGCCGCTTCGTTTTTCCGTAACCGCCATGCATCTGAACCGATGGAAATTCAACTATGTAGATGCAAGTTTGAAAGAAACGGAACTGAATGAGACCTTCTTTCAGACGGCGGTAAAGCACCTTGTCTTCGGAGTGGATTTCATTCCTTCGGAAAATTTCTGGGCGGGGATCGGGTACAATCCGAAAACGGGCGCCGACATGCGACTCAAAGAGGGAGGCAACCGGCTGGGCGGTTTTTCGGCAGGAGCCGGTCTGAGGATTTCCCGGTTCGACCTGAGCGTTTCTGCCGCACGATACCATCCTTCGGCTCTCTCGCTGATGCTGAGTGTATCCGTGTCGTTATCGGATGCCGCGTTATAAAAATCAATGCCGATGAAGAAAATAATTGTAGCGATCGACGGGTTTTCGTCTTGCGGAAAGAGTACGATGGCAAAGGGTCTGGCTCGAACCACAGGCTATACCTATATAGATAGTGGCGCCATGTACCGGGCAGTGACGCTTTATGCGCTGCGCAGTGGCCTGTTCCGGGAAGGAGCCGTGGACGAAGACCGGCTATGCGCAGTCATCGACCGGCTGGAGATTTCGTTCCGGGTACATCCCGAAACGGGACGTACGGAAACGTTTCTGAACGGCGAAAACGTGGAGACCGCGATCCGGCAGATGGAGGTAGCCACATGGGTGAGTCCGGTTGCGGCCATTGGATTTGTCCGCCGGGCGTTAGTGGCCGCCCAGAAGGCGATGGGACGGACGAAAGGCATTGTCATGGACGGACGGGACATTGGAACGGTTGTCTTTCCCGACGCCGAACTGAAAATTTTTGTAACGGCATCGGCCGAAGTACGTGCGCAGCGTCGTGTCGACGAGTTGCGTGCAAAGGGTCAGGCGGTCTCTTTTGAGGAAGTCCTGGCCAATGTACAGCAGCGTGATTTCATCGATACGACGCGCAGGGACAGTCCGTTGCACAGGGCGAATGACGCCCTCGAACTGGACAATACGCACCTGACCGTTTCCGAACAGCAAGCCTGGCTGCTGGAGCAGTTTCACCGTGCGGCAAGCGGAGCGTAAGGGTTTAAACGGGTAATTGACTGTCCGAATGGTGGAAGTGACGATAGACGCAGGTTCCGGATTCTGCTTCGGCGTGGTGAATGCCATCGAAAGCGCGGAACGGGAATTGAAACATGCCGACGAGTTGTACTGTCTGGGCGATCTGGTGCACAACAGCCTTGAAATGGAACGCCTGCAGACGCTGGGACTCCGCACCATCCGGCATGAAGCGCTTCGGCAACTGACCGGACGGACGGTACTGTTGCGTGCACACGGAGAACCGCCTTCTACCTATCAGCTGGCACAGCAGCACCGGATTAAAATCATTGACGCGACCTGTCCGGTGGTACTTCAACTGCAACGCAGGATTCACCGCTGTTTCCTGGAAACGAAGGACAGCGGGGCGCAACTGGTGATCTACGGA
>JAISWC010000194.1 GCA_031271245.1 Tannerella sp.
TTTCGGAATGACCAGCGTATGTCCTTCGGCGATGGGGTTGATGTCCAGAAAGGCGAAGAACTCGTCATTCTCGGCGACCCGGTAACTGGGGATTTCGCCGGCCGCAATTTTGCTGAAAATGGTAGCCATAGCTTTATGTATTTGTGGATTGGTTATATGGATATTTCCAGAATCTCGAACTTGACCATTCCCGAAGGAACCTTGATTTCCGCAATGTCGCCCGCCTTTTTTCCGATCAGACCTTTGGCAATCGGCGTGTCCACGGAAATCTTGTTTTCTTTCAGGTTGGCTTCCGAATTGGAAACTAACGAATAGGTCATGATAACGTTATTCTGGAGGTTTTTGATTTTGACCTTGTTCATAATCTGAACAACGTCGGTTTTAATTCGTGCTTCATCAATCAGCCGCGCGTTCGAGATGAGGTTTTTCAACTGCGCAATCTTCCCTTCGAGAATACCCTGCGCATCTTTCGCCGCATCGTATTCCGCATTTTCGGACAGGTCGCCCTTGTCTCTCGCTTCTGCAATCTGGGCGGAAATCTCGGGTCGTTTCACGCTTTCCAGATAGTTAATTTCGGTCAGTATTTTGTTATAACCTTCTTCTGTCATGTACGTAACAGCCATTTTTATCTTCCTCCTTGTTTTTGATTCTAAAAAAAGAATCCCGGCCACATACGTAAGCCGGAATCCTCATCTATAATACAGTAATATTAATCGCTGCAAAGATAATCCTTATTTTACGATCCGTAAAATTTTTGGAGATGCTTTACAACATAGTTTTCCGTTCACAATACAGCCTGTACTTCTTTTTCGAGCGTGCCGATGTCTTCCACACGCTTTACCAGATTGCCTTTTCTGTTCAGAATGAAAAGCGTCGGCAATTGCTTGACATTATACAGTGCAGCCGTCTGGGAATAGACCGACTGCGGGTCGCGCACGCAGGTCCAGGGCAGGCTGGAAACGATGTTCTTCCACAAATGCGTATCGTTGTCCAGTGAAATCTGATAGATATTCATCCCCTGCGCATGATAGATGTCGTATATCCGACCAAGCGTGGTGTTCAGTCCCGCCGACCATTCCGACTGATAGACCGTGAAATTCAGTACCACCACTTTGTCTTTGGCCACGTCGGAAAGTTTGATCTTTTCTCCGTGGATGTCGGGCAGCTCGACGTCCAGCAGCGAGACTTCCTTCGCGATTTTGTCCAGGTCAATCGTGCGCTCGCTCCGAAGCACTTTCAGGGATTGCAGCGCGAGGTTGTACAGATGTTTGGCGCGCGGGCTTTCCGGATAAAAATGATTGTAACTGGTCGCCACTGCGCCGTAGGCGCGCGAATCGGTCTTGTCATACAAATCGAAGAACAGCAGTCCGTCAATCTGCTGAAAAAGGGCGAAATAGGACGTTGCAGACATCGGTTGCGCATAAATGTATTTCAGCGCGATTTTCTTGTAGGTATCGATTACATCCTGCACCTGGCCCTGATACAGGCTGTCGGAGATCATCCCCGATGCGTATTCCTTGCGCAAACGCTTGATCGCCTGGTTCGCATCCAGTTGGGCCAGCGTGATTTCCTTGATGGCAAGTGCACTGGACGAGCCTTCCACCGTATACGACGTGGCGAACGTGCCGGCATCGGCCACGAACGAATACACCTCGGTCGAATCAATGGCAAAATTGATCAGCTGGCCGTTCAGCCGGAGGTGATAAAAATCGGGATACTCCGGACGCGGCTGCCGGAAGGAGAATTTTCCGGAAGCATTCAGTTTGGCCGAGTCCAGCACCACCGTGGCCGAAAGTCCTACATTTTCCAGATAGACAGTCTGTCCATCGGCGCCGGCAATGATGCCGTTCACTTCAAACTCAGGCGATTGCCTGCAAGACATCCACATTCCCAACACGCAGGCAGCGACTAAAAAACGATACATTTTATATTTCATACAAAGAATATTTACTGTTTCATGCTGCAAATATACGTTATTTTATATTGGATAAAAAAATAATCTCCTACATTTGCACACATGAATGAAATAAATATCAATTCCATTTTGGAACAGGAGGCCGAAGCCGTCCGTCATATTCCGGTCGGCGCGGCCTACGGTGAGGCCGTAGAACTCATCGTCAAGCATGTCCACCGTTTGGGCGGAACGCTGATCATCAGCGGCATGGGGAAAGCCGGTCAGATTGCAATGAATATTGCGACCACCTTCAGTTCGACCGGCACGCCGTCCTGTTTTCTGCACCCGAGCGAAGCGCAGCACGGCGATTTGGGCATTGTGCGCAAGCATGACCTGATGCTGCTGATTTCCAATTCGGGGAAAACGCGTGAACTGGTCGAACTGGTTCAACTGACACGCGAACTGGTAGAAGACATGCCGTTTATCGTCATCACCTCCGACCTCGACAGCCCGCTGGCGAAAGAGGCCGCCGTGTGTCTGCCCACCGGCGCTCCGCGGGAAGTATGTCCGCTGGGACTGACCCCGACGACGTCTACAACGGTCATGACTGTTATCGGCGACATGCTGGTCGTCAGCGTCATGCAGAAGATCGGGTTTACCAGCGCCGATTATGCCCGCCGTCATCACGGTGGTTATCTGGGTTCGAAAAGCCGTCAACAGAGTAAAAACGAAAATACATGATTTTATGAGAAAAGTAATCGGAATAGGAGAAACGATTCTGGACATTATTTTCCAGGGGGATCAGCCTCATGTGGCCGTTCCCGGAGGTTCGGTGTTCAACGGGATGGTGTCGTTGAGTCGTTTGGGCGTTCCCGTCGCCTTCGTCAGCGAACTGGGGAACGACCGCGTGGGAGAAATGGTGCGCCGGTTCATGCGTGAAAACGGGATGACAACCGACTATCTGGACGTTTATCCGGAAGGGAAAACGCCCGTTTCGCTGGCTTTTCTGAGCGAACGGAAAGATGCCGAATATCTTTTCTACACCGGTTACCCCGATCGACGCTCGGAGACGGTCTGTCCTCCGGTCAACGAAGATGACATTTTTGTTTTCGGTTCGTTCTACGCGCTGGACCCGCTGATTCATCCGCGGATCGTCGAACTGCTGGACTATGTCCGCAAACGGAAAGCGATCGTCTATTACGATCCGAATTTCCGGAAGATGCACGCGCATAAAGCGATTCACGTCCGTTCGACGGTGATGGACAATTATGAATATGCCGATATTGTCAGGGGTTCGGACGAAGATTTTCTCAATCTGTATGGCCAGACAAACATGGATGCGGTGTATCGCGACGAAGTCCATTACTATTGCAAGACCCTGATTACGACACACGGGGCAAACGGGGTTCAACTTTTCACCGAAAAATTCCGCCTTCATTTCGACACTCCCGTCCTCACGCCGGTAAGTACCGTCGGAGCGGGCGACAATTTCAACGCAGGCGTCATTTACGGGCTTATCAAAGAGGGCGTCGGATACCATGATCTGTCCGGACTCGATGCGGAGACGTGGAAGAAGATCATCCGTTCCGGCATGGAACTCTCGGCCGAAGTCTGTCAGAGTTATGCCAATTACATCTCGACTGATTTTGCGGAGAAATTCTCTCGAAGTTAACGGGAAATGATGAATGTGCCGGAAGCGGAAAAAAACAAGACGCCGCGGTTGACGCTTGCTGTTCCGGACGGCGCGACGGAGGTGCTGCTTCATGCCTGCTGCGCCCCGTGCTCCGGCGCCGTCATTGAGTGTATGCTGGAGAACGGCGTACGTCCGACCGTGTTTTATTTCAATCCGAACATCTGCCCGCAGGCGGAATATGAACGGCGAAAAGCCGAAAACATGCACTATGTCGAATCACTGGGACTGCCCTTTGTGGATGGCGATTACGACCATGCGGCGTGGCGCGGGCGGATGCGCGGGCTGGAGCGGGAGCCGGAACGGGGCGCCCGGTGCATGGCCTGTTTCAGGATGCGTCTGTACGTTGCGGCACAGTATGCCCATGCACATGGCTTTGCGGTGTTTGCCACCACGCTGGCTTCCTCGCGCTGGAAAGACCTGCACCAGATCAACCGGGCCGGCTGCGAGGCCGCAGCATCCTTCTCCGGCCTCACTTTCTGGGAACGGAACTGGCGCAAAGACGGACTGAGCGAACGGCGCAATGCGCTGATCAAACAATATGGATTTTATAACCAGACCTATTGCGGATGCGAGTTCGGACGTTCGAGGACGGAGAATGATATTCTCCGTTTATAGTTCATCCTTATGGTGCGGGCGACTGCGAGCAAGCTTGCGTGCGGAGCATCCGGTCTTTCGCCGCTTTCAGGCGTACGTCGGCGTATAGCGGCCGGTGATCGGAGGCTTTCGGTTCGGGAAGTACATGCGTCTGCCGGACAGAATACACGTGGCCGCCGGGCAGGTAACCCAGAAGATAGTCGATGGTACGGTCAGGCCTGTCGGCCGGAAACGTCGACTGTCGCGTGTCATTCAGGATTTTCCAGTTTTTTCCGAACGCTTTCATCTCCGGCGAATGGGGCGTAGCGTTGAGGTCTCCCGCAAGAAAAACCGGCTTGCGGGCGTGATACGTTTTGACCGCTTCGTCAATCAGCGTGACCGATGTTAGACGGTCTTCTTCGTTCAACGAAAAATGCGTGCAGCAGAAGACGTATTCCGGGAATTCGACCATTAGCAGCGAACGCGCTTCTTCGCGACCGGGCAGGGGTATACGGCTCCAGGCAAGCGGCCGCATTTTCGACAGCACGCCAATACCGTATTTTCCTCCGTCGTACGGAATAGAGGCGCCATAAACGGCGTACATGTTCGTCAGGTCGGCCAGACATGCCAGCACGTCCGTATGGTTACTGCGATTCGTCACGCTGTCCAGTTCCTGCAAGGCGACCGCGTCGGGCGACAATTCCTTAATCACGTCCGCAATACGCTGGTAATTTACCACGTTATCCAGTCCGACGCCGTTCCGGATATTGTAACTCATCACCCGTACGGTATTCTCTGTACGGGGAGACTGCTGGGTGCAAGAGACAAACGTACCCGCTACCAGACAAAGGGATAAAAACAATTTCTTCATTATTGACAGGTTATGTATCGCGATTAGTGCTGTCTGTTCCGGATACGGAATGCAGGGATTCAAGTATCTCGTTGACCCTGCGGATATCCAAACCGGTGGAAGCGGAAACAGTCTCCGGCGATACGCCGTTTTTCAGAAAATTCGCCGCCACGGTTTCTTCTTTCTTCAAAAGTTCCCGGATGATCTCCTCTTTTTCCCGGATGACGGTATCCTTTTTCTTTGCCGTCTGTTCGGCGCCCTGCTTTTCCGCAGACTGAACGGTATTCATGTAATCCCAGTAATGTTTCTGGGATTCGCGGTAGGCCAGACATTCCATTTCGCTCAGCTGCTCCATCTCGGCTATGCGGAACAGACGCCGGAATACCCGCTCCCGCAGGGCTTTTGGACGTTCGTCCAGTTTCGCCAGATTCATTTACGCCTCTTTTACATTCTGTTTCTTTCCGTTCCTGCAGTCTCGCTAAATGTAATACTCCGACAGGTCGACAAGCCCGATTTGGGCAGCGTATTTCGTTGCTTCGAGCAGGTTGTTGACGCCGATTTTGCGGAAGATGTTCTTGCGGTGCGTGGAGATGGTATGAATGCTCGAACAGCGTTCGTCGGCAATCATCTGGCTGGTTTTGCCCAGTGCAATTGCTTTCAGGATTTCCTTTTCCGTCGAAGTGAGCGACAGTTTGTCGAGCGCATCCTTCCGCCCGTTCAGGATGGTTTTCACCCGTTCGCACAGGAATTGCTTTTTGACCATTGCATGGCCCTGCTGAAGCGCTTGCTTGATTTCTTCGATGGAAGCGTCTTTCAACACCACGCTGAACTGTTTCTCCAGCACGATCCGGTGCAGGAACGCTTCGCTCAGGTCATCACAGAAAAGCAGCCAGCGCACCTGCGGAAAACGCAGCCCGATAATCAGCAACGTCTCCAGCCCCGGCATGTCGAACAGGGTGTAATCAAGTACGACTAGCGCCGAGGGACATTTTCCGAGCAGCGCCAGCAATTCCTTCTTGTCCTTTACGACAAGAACTTCACTCTCTGAATACATACTGTGCCAGAGAGAAACGATACCCGCAGCCGTAATCGGCTGGTTATCTGCCATTATTAATATTTTCTTCAAACTATCCACGGTCTCATACATTTTTGGATATGCAAAGGTGCAATTTTTTTTTCATATATCCTCGAAATAAAATTGATTTATCCTTTGTAAATCCTAATATTCTTACTAATTTCGCTCTCTCATTTTGAAAAGAAACAATTAGTATATGATACAGGCAACAGGTATAACGAAAAGTTTTGACAGGCTGCAAATCCTTAAGGGAATCGATTTGCAGGTAAATAAAGGCGAGATTGTGGCGATTGTGGGGCCGAGTGGCGCCGGCAAGACGACCTTGCTGCAAATTCTGGGGACGCTGGACAAACCGGACGAAGGTCGCGTAATCATTGACGGGATCGATCCGTTCCGGCTGACCGCACGGGAAATTTCAATGTTCCGGAATCGCCATATCGGGTTCGTCTTCCAGTTTCACCAGCTCCTGCCGGAGTTCACGGCGGAAGAAAACGTGATGATTCCGGCGCTGATTACCCGCGAAAAGTTCCCGGTCG
>JAISWC010000201.1 GCA_031271245.1 Tannerella sp.
AGTTGTTCAGCAGTTCGAAGGCCAGCGGCCAGTCTTTTTCGCTGAACTTGCTTGCCTGCAACATATCGGTCCACTGTTTCGTCCAGAGATGGTATTCAACCACCGGTTCACCGTTCTGATAATGTACAATGGTTCCCTTGTAACTCATGATCTTGCCTTTGTTCCATTCGCCAATGGCTTTGGCATTTTGCGGTTTGGCAGGGATCATGTCATACAGGGAAGCCGACTGACGGTTCTTGTCTTTACCCAGCTTGCCGTCGGGATGATTCTCGTTATCCAGTATCTGATATTCGGGAGCGGAAATGTAGGAAGGTTCTCCTTCTACCTCCTGAATCATATACAATACGCCCGAATTGGAACCTTTTGCTACCTTCCATTCAAATTCAAATTCATAGTTTTTGAATTTGTGGGCAAAAAGGATATCGCCACCGTCTTTCGCGCCGGCTTCGCCTTCACCCGATCCTTTGATATGGATGGCATCATTGTCGATTTCCCAGGCTTTCGGTACGTCTTTACGGTTATATCCTCTCCATCCGTCGAAAGTTTTACCGTCGAAAAGGGTAACCCAGCCGTCGGCATCTTTCGGGAAAGCGGTCAAATCAACCGTCGGTAAATTTAACAAAGTATATTTCGCTTTCTTGCCTCCGCCGCAGGAAGTCAAATAGCCCGCCAGCAACAGAACGCTCACAAATAAAACTGCTTTTTTCATATGCTTGATCCTTTCTATCATTGATTACGGCATGGCCGGTAATTTCCATCCTTCCCGATACGTGTGCTTAATCAGTTCCTGTGCAAATTCCTGCGCATTGATTTCGTCCGTCATCTTCTTGTCGAATTTCGGGTCGCCATCTTCTACACGGAAATCGTCGGAAATGATGAATTGCAGTTTTTCGGAAGCGCCAATATTGGTGAACGTCATGTTCGGACCGTCCCATTCCAGTTCTTTCTGCAGTCCTTGCAGTCTGACAGCCAGTACGCCCATGACAACCATTTCGTTGAAGGGGCCGGCTTCGCTGAAATCGGAAGCGGATTTGACACGGTTTTCGGCCGTTTCCTTGCACGCACGTACCCAGTCCATTTCGTGGCTGACGGTGATTTCACGCTGTGTTTTGGGCGATGCGGGCGTTTTGCCCGAAAGCAGCCACGGATCAGCGCCATAGCAACCACATATTAATGTATCTTTGGTGCCGTAGAAAATAACCGGACCTCCTTCGTCCAGTCTCCTGTTTGTCGGGAATCCTTTCGGTAATACCGGTTTGATACCGCCGTCTGTCCAGTAGACTTCTACTTCGGGGAATTTCACCTTTTTGGTGTCCGGACGGGCCGGAAATACCAGGCGTACGCTTTGCGCCGTCGGTGCACAGTCGGTAAGCAACAGCGTGGAACTGCCCTGTACTCTGGTCGGATAGCCCAACTTCAATCCTTTGAAAATCGGGTGCATGATGTGACATGCCATATCGCCCAGCGCGCCTGTTCCGTAGTCCCACCAGCCACGCCAGTTCCACGGGTGATAGATTTCGTGGAAAGGACGGCGTTTCGCCGGCCCGGTAAACAGATCCCAATCCAACGTGTCGGGCACCCACATTCCCTGTTTGGGCGTGTTCAGACCCTGCGGCCAGATGGGACGGTTCGTACAGCAATCTACTCTTTTTACCTCACCGATTTCACCGTTCCAAATCCAGTCGCAAATCTGGCGAACCCCTTTGCCGGAAGATCCCTGATTACCCATTTGAGTCGCTACCTTGTACTTTTCCGCCAGCCTGGTAAGCAGGCGTGATTCGTACACGGTATGCGTCAAAGGTTTCTGCACGTACACATGCTTGCCCAGCGTGATACCCGTTGCGGCAATGATGGCATGTGTATGGTCGGCAGTAGCCACAATTACAGCGTCAATGGATTTGCTCATTTCGTCGTACATCTTGCGCCAGTCCCAGTATTTCTTGGCATTCGGATGTTCCGAAAATGTTTTGTCGGCGTACTTCCAGTCTACGTCGCACAACGCTACGATGTTTTCCGTAGCTTTTACTGCGTTGATGTTAGCACGTCCCATGCCTCCGATACCTACGGCGGCAATATTTAACTTGTCTGTTGGAGCAGTATATCCATGACTTTTCCCTAAAATGGTATTAGGGACAATCGTTAAAGCTGCGGCAGCCACAGCTCCTTTTTGAAGAAATACTCTTCTTGAAATGTTCGACATAATATAAAACGTTTTGTAAATGAATAACTTAATTGATATATACTAATTCGTATTTTACTGATTATAAATCCGTGCAAATATAAAAATAAGAATTTGCCAGGCAAATTATAATGCCAAGTTTATCCGTGAAAATAGTTTTTTTTAACTGTATGGCGCCAAATAAGCTCTTTATCTCCTCGATTTTTCGATATTTTCACAAAAAAAACAGGCTTTGACGAGAAGCATCAGGCAGGGAGGAAGCGCCGCATCCGCTTCATCCTCTTTTCCGATAGCTCCACACCGCCCAGGCGTTGAAAAACACGACGAAGCCCAGCAGTGCGGCGCAGTCTGTCAGCAGGTCGCCGAACGTGCCGCCCTTGAGGTAGACGAGGCGCATGGCCTGGATGAAGTAGCGCGGCGGGATGAACACCGTCAGCCACTGCGCCCACTCGGGCATGGAACGGATGGGGGTCAGCAGGCCGCTCATCAGCTGGAAGATCATCACGAAGAAGAACATCACAAACAGGGCTTGCTGCATCGTAGCCGAGTAGTTGGAGACCACCAGTCCGAAGCCCGAAATCGCCGGAACGAACAGCAGGGCCAGCAGGTAGACATGCAGGATGCTGCCGGAGGGCCACAGTCCGTAGACGAGACCGGCCAGCAGAATACCGATGCTCAGCACGACAAAGCCCGTCAGCCAGTAGGGCATCAGTTTGGCGAGGATGAACAGGAGGCGGGGGACGGGCGTGACGTTGATCTGCTCAATTGTGCCCCGTTCCTTCTCGCTCACGATATTGAGCGCCGGCAGGAATCCGCACAGTACAATCAGCAGGATGACCATCAGCGCCGGAATCATGTAGATGCGGTAGTCGAGCGACGGATTGTAGCGATAGTGCGCAATCAGTTCGACGCGGGGCTGTGCGACCGCGCCGGATGTCGGCATGACGCCCGGATGCAGGAGATGCGCCTGCGAAAAATCCGCCAGCAACTGACCCAGGTAACTGCCACCCAGCAGTCCTTTCGTCCCGTTGACGGTATTGACGGACACCTGTACCGGCGCCGTGCCGGTCACGGTCATATCCTTTTCGAAATGCGGCGGAATCTCCAGCGCCACGTCGACCGCGCCGTATTCCACGTCGCCGAGGGCGTCGGCATAGCTGTCCGTCACCCTCTCCAGCCGGAAATAGCTCGACGCGCCGATGTCGCGCACCAGCCGGCCGGACATTGCGCTGCGGTCGCGGTCGGTCACCGTGATACGTATGTCCTTCACGTCCATTGTCGTCACCCACGGCAGCACCAGCATCACCATCACCGGAAACATGACCACCAGTTTCGGCAGGAACGAGTTCCTGACAAACTGTTTAAACTCCTTTTCAAGCAAATACTTCCACATCATTCCAGACGGTTTTTGAATTTTTTCAGACTGATCAGTATCAGACACGCGGTCATGGCCGAAAGGATGCCCAGTTCCCTGACCACGCAGGTAACGGGCAAGCCCTCGATCATCAGTTTTTTGAGGGCATGGATATACCACCGTGCGGGGATGATGCACGAGAGCGCCTGCAGGATGTCCGGCATGCTTTCGACCGGGAAAATCATCCCCGACAGCATGATGACGGGCAACATCAGTACTACCGCCGAGACGAGCATGGCCGCCATCTGCGTCCGCGCGACGGTGGAAATCAGCAGCCCGAGCGACAGCGCCGCCAGGATGTATATCACCGAGAGCGCCGTCACCCAGAACAGGCTGCCCTCCAGCGGCATGTCGAGCAGCGTCACCGAGAGCACGAGCACGGAGGCGAAGTTCACGAGCGAGAGTACAAGATAGGGCGTCATCTTTGCCAGAATGAGGTACAGCGGCCTCACGGGCGAGACGAGCAGCAGCTCCATCGTACCCGTTTCCTTCTCGCGGACAATCGAAATGGAGGTCATCATCGCGCAAATCAGGATGAGAATCAGTCCCATCACACCCGGCACGAAGTTGTACGAGCTTTTCATTTGCGGGTTGTACATCATGCGCAGGCTGGGTGTAACGCCGCGTACGGAGGGCGTCGCCGTCAGTTCGCCCAGCCAGTCGTGGACAATGCTCGTGGCATACATCACCACCGTCGCAGCCGTATTCGTTTCCGTCGCGTCGGGAATCCACTGGATTTGCGAGCCTTCCGGCGTATACAGCCGGCCGGCAAAGTGCGGACTGAAAACGACGACGAAATCGGCCGTCCCCTCCTGAAAGGCGCGGTCGACGTCGCCGGGCGAATCAAGATAGCCGGCGAACGTGAAATATTCGCTGGCGTCCATCCGCTCGACAATCCGGCGCGTCGCCTCGTCGTGCACCGGCGCAATCGCGGCCACCCGGATATTCTTCACTTCCGTCGAAATGGCAAAACCGAACAGGATAATCTGTACCACCGGCATACCCAGCAGAATCAGCATCGTCCGACGGTCGCGGAAGATATGCAAAAACTCCTTCCTGATGAATGGAGAATTGAGAATGGAGAATTGAGAATTATTTTTTTTCATTGGGGTTGCCTTTTGAGGTTTTCACAATGCTGACCAGCAGACTTACAAGTTCGTCACCGTCTCCGTATATCGACAGGAAACTCTTTTCGTCCATATAACTGCTGTCTTTCAAAAGCATCAACCAATATGCTGTTTCATTAGCCTCTTTTAAAGCAATATTCATTTTATTGATGAAGTCGGCCTTCGACTGTGCATGTTCCGCCTCTCTGACCAGTGCTCCAATAGCCGTCCCGCTTCGCAATATCTGTTTGGAAAGCACAAACTCGCGCTGTTCCCGGTTCAAATATCTGCACACCTTTATCACTCTCAGAGCAAAAGCATACGACTTTTCCTTTACCACATTACTTTTCATATTCTTATTACAATTAAAAAAACCAGCATTTCATTCTCTCTTCTCCATTCTCAATTCTCAATTCTCCATTCCCTTGCGCGCTATTTGATAAAACACATCCTCCATTTTTTCCGCCTGAAAGCGTTTCTTGAGGTTGGCCGGCGTGTCGAGCGCGGTAATGCGGCCGTCGACCATGACGGAAACGCGGTTACAGTATTCGGCCTCATCCATGTAATGCGTAGTGACGAAGGTTGTGATGCCGCGGTCGGAAGCCTCGTAAATCAGGTTCCAGAACTGTCGCCGGACAGCCGGGTCGACGCCTCCCGTCGGTTCGTCGAGGAAAACGATTTCAGGCTCGTGGAAGACGGAGACCGAAAAGGCCAGTTTCTGTTTCCAGCCCTGCGGCAGCGCCCCGACCGGCGTGTTCCGTTCGGAAGCAAAGCCCAGACGGTCGAGCAGGAGAGTTGTCCGGCGGGCGATTTCGTCGCTCCGCATCCCGTAGATGCCGCCGAAGAGGCGGATATTCTCCCAAACCTTCAAGTCTTCGTAGAGCGAAAAACGCTGGCTCATGTAGCCGATATGCCGTTTCACGGCTTCGGGTTGCAGTGCGATGTCGCAGCCCGCCACCCGTCCGCTGCCCGACGTCGGCCGGCTTAGTCCGCACAGCATCCGCATCGCCGTAGTCTTGCCCGCTCCGTTCGCCCCGAGGAAACCGAATATCTCGCCCTTTCGCACCTCGAACGAAATACGGTCTACCGCCGTAAACGTCCCGAAACGCTTCACCAAATCCCTTACAACAATAACCTCTTCCATTTCATTCTCCATTCTCAATTCTCAATTCTCCATTCCAAAAAGCAGTCCTCGACCGTCGCCTCGATCGGTCGGATGTCGAGGCCGGTATGTCCCAGTCCGGTCAGCCGGCGGTGGAGGGAGTCGAGCGTCAGCAGGCCGGCATCGACGGTGATATGGTGCGTACTGCCGAAGGCGTAACAGGTGTGCACGCCGGGACATTGCCGCAGGTCGGCCAACAGCTTCGACATCCGCTCGCCCGAGACAGCCCAGAGCGTGCGGCCAAACCGGCTGACCATTCGCTGCGGCGTGTCGACCATCAGGAAACGGCCTTCGCGCATGAGGGCGATGCGGTCGCAGCGTGTGGCCTCGTCCATGTAAGGCGTGGAGACGAGGATGGTGATGCCTTCGCTCTTGAGCCGGCCGAGAATCTCCCAGAACTCGCGGCGCGAGACGGGGTCGACGCCGGTGGTCGGCTCGTCGAGCAGCAGGACGGACGGGCGGTGTATCAGTGCGCACGAGAGCGCCAACTTCTGCTTCATCCCGCCGGAGAGTTTGCCGGCGCGACGGTGGCGGAAAGGTTCGATGTGGCGGTAGATGTCGGCTATCAGGTGGTAGTTGTCGCGCAGCGTCGTGCCGAAGACGGAGGCGAAAAACGTCAGGTTTTCCTCCACCGTCAGGTCGGGATAGAGCGAGAAACGGCCGGGCACGTAGCCAATACAGTCGCGCACCGTCCGGCAATCGCGCACGACGTCGGCCCCGTCGACCGTCGCCCTTCCGCTGCCGGGCACAATCAAGGTGGCCAGGATACGCAGCAGCGTCGTCTTTCCCGCCCCGTCCGGCCCGATGATGCCGAACAGTTCACTCCGCTCCGCCTCGCCGCTCACGCCCCGCAACGCAGCCACATTTCCGTAGGATTTACCCAGATTCTCAAAACTTACGGCAATCATCATTCATTCATTTAATTTTCTCCTGATAATTAGCTGACTGTTCATTTTGAATACCGAAAAAGGCAAGTGCCGGACGCCCCAAAGCACGGATGCGGATATCTTTTCCACAGATGCAGAGACCTCATCCACAAATGCAGATACACCGTCCGCAGATGTGATTCTTTTTTCCGCAAATGCAGCTGTTCCATTCGCAGATGCGGATTTGTCGTTCACCGATGCGGATTTTTCATCTATACATGCCGACACTTCATTGGCACATGCCGACACTCCATTTACAGATGAACCGGACTCCTGCACAGATGCGGATTTTATTTCCACATCCATGTATTTTTCGTCTTTTCCGAAAAACAGATGCTTCATATCCCTTTTCATTAGCGTGTCATGTTTGCGGTTACCTGTCATTCCGAAAAAGAAAACTTCGTTTCCCCGTACATGCCTATTTTGATGTATCCGTCGTTTTCAACGGCGATTTTGACGGCGTAGACGAGGTTTTCGCGGTCGGTTCGGGTCTGGATGCTTTTGGGCGTAAATTCGCTTTTGTCCGAAATCCACGCAATGACGCCGCGGTATTCCCTGCGACGGTCGCCGCCGAAGTCGGCAAAGACCCGCACTTCCTGCCCGAGACGGACGTCAGCCAGTTGTCCCGACGTCAGGTAGGCGCGCAGGAACATGCGCCGCAGGTCGGCCACCTTGAAAAGCGGCTTGCCGATGACGCTCAGTTCGCCCGCCGCCGTGTATTTCGCGAGCACCGTCCCATCGACGGGCGAGGCAATCACACATTTGGCCAGCCGGTCTTCCAGCTGTGCAATCTGGATTTCGAGCGCCGAGCTTTGCGCGTCGAGGCTGGAAACGCTGTTGCGCAGGGCGGACTGCTGTGCATCGAGCTGCCGTTCCAGCACGGCGATGGATGCGAGGAGATCGTCCAGTTGTTTCTGCGTGGCCGCGCCGGCGTCGAGCAGGTTCTGCACACGTATGCGCTCCGCCTGCTGCCGGGCAATCTGCTCGCCGATCGCCGCAATCTGCGTCCGGACATCGGGACGGTTGCTTCTGACCGACGAAACCTGCTGCATCAGCTGGAGTCTGGAAAGGTGAAGCTGGACGGAATCGATTGCGCCGAGCCGTTCGCCGGCCGTAACCTGCCGGCCTTCCACGACGTCGAACGAGAGGATCCGTCCTGCCGCTTCGCTCGAAACCGTCACTTCGACAGCCTCGAAAGTGCCCGTTGCGTCGAAAGGCCTCTGCCCGTTCCCGCACGCGGAGAGGCAGAGGGCAAGACACAACAGGGATTTGATTTTTATTACATTCATATATTTGTTGATTTATAACGGTTCATTTATCGTGTCGAGCAGGTCGCAGATGTTTTTAATCCATTCGATTTCGTGAAGCGCACGCGCCTGCCGCGCCTGACTTTCGGCGTGAATGTCGCGCAGCAAGTCGCTGACGGTCAGCGTGCCGTGGGTGAAGCGGGTTTCGGACGTCCGGCGGATGGACGTGCGCAGCGCGATGATTTCGGCGTCGTCGGCCATGATACGGTTCATTTTGTCAATGGCCTCCCGCTGCCGAATCGTTTTCAGATTTTGGTTGAAGAGGAAAACTTCGCGCCGGCTGTCGACCTGCCGCTGCGCGAGCGAGAGCTTCTGCAAGCTGCCCTTTTGCGTGTAGAGGCTTCCGAAATTCCACTGGAAACGGATACCGGCCAGGTAATTCCATGTCCAGCGGTTTTCCGTCATGTCCTTGAACAGGTTCAGTCCCGGGTTGCCGTAGAAGCCCTGCGCAAACAGCCCGAGGCGGGGCATGACGGAGGCCCGGAGCGCCCGCTTCTGCGCCTCGAACTGCTGCCGCTGCGCCTCGAACAGATGCAGTTCGGGGCGGTTGCCGCCGGCGAGCGCGGGCTGAACAGGCCGTATGTCCGGCGTTTCGAGCGTGTCCGTCCCGCCGACGGGGATGCCGGTCATGACCGACAGCATCCTGCGGTAGGCCGCATTCGCGCTTTCGATGTGCACGCGCTGCTGCGCCGCGGCCAGCAGTTCGACCTGCACGGCCTGGCGGTCGCTCGCGGTCGCGGCGCCGTGTTCGATACAGGCGTCGACGGTGCGAAGGTTGCTTTGCAGCAGTTCCTGCAGGAGGGTGTTTTGGGTCAGCTGTTCGCGAAGCATCAGGATACCGAAATAGAGGTTGTTCACCCGCTCGCGCAGGGCATACATCTCCACCTCCAAATTCTGCCGAGAGAACTCTCCGTCGGCCTTCGCCACCTCCTGCTGCGCCCGGTGCAGTCCGCCGTCCCACAGCGTCTGGCTGACTTCCAGCGACAGCCGGTACTGGTCACGATTCAAGCCTTTCATGTCGATGCCCAACTGTCGGTACATGGCCGTCATTTCTTCGGGAAAGGAAGCCACGTCGCTCTGATAACTGCCCTGCGCCGCGAACGACACCTGCGGCAGCCACGCCTTGGCCGCGTTCGCCACGGAATACTCCGTGCTCTGCTCGACCAGACGGTACTGCCGTATCAGCGGATAATGCTCGCGCGCCGACTGCTGGCACCGTGTCCAGGTGATTTGGCCACGCAGGGGCGCCGCGACCGCCAGCACAAGGATAATCCATACAAAACGTTTCATCTGTCCTGCATATTAGGGTTCGGAATGTGGCTGTTTTTTCAGCCGGCACATGATTACTTCCACGTTTTCCCGCTTGCGCATCTCCAGAAACTCCTGCTCGCTCATGCCCTGCGGAATGGCGAATATGTGTAAAAGCGGCAGTGCGACAAACAGGAAGACGTTCAGCGAGGCGATGTCGAGCAGCAGCGTTGTGGCCTCGACAGGCCGGATGGCGCCGCGTTCGACGTCGCCGTCGATGGCATGTTGGATTTCGCCAATCAGCGTCCCGGCGGATTTCCGGACGATTGCTTCAACCATCTTCAGCCGTTCGGGTTTAAACAGCAACTCATTTATCACGAAACGGGGCAGGTGGGGATGTTTGGAAATAAAGTCGAAATGCGCTCCCACGCCGATGCGGATTCGCTCCAGGAAAGGCATCTCCTGATTTCCCGCCAGCGCAAACAGCGACTCCTTGAGCAGCTGCAATTTTTTGTCGAACACCATGTTAAACAGATTCTCCTTTGTCCGGTAATAATAGTGCAGCATCGCGTGAGTCACCCCCGCCCGCGCCGCAATCTGCGTCGTCTTCGACGCCTCGAATCCATGCTCGAGAAAGGTATGCTCAGCCGCCTCGAGTATGGCCTGTTCTTTGTTTTTGTCTTCTGTATTCATTCCTTATCATATTATCTGTACAAATCATTTATATGTAACATGTCTAATTAACTGCATAAACTAACACAATCATCTAACAATTTTGTTAACGCTGCAAAAGTAGATATATTGTGCGGAACAGGCAATTATTTTTGGAAAAAAAAGGATGGTGTATCGATGCCTCCATCGACACTTCGCTGCCATTACATGTTCACTGGAATTGAGAATTGAGAATGGAGAATTGAGAATGGAAAATGGAGAACGATTCTCGACGGCGCCAACGCATTGCGTGTCGCCGGCTGCACGCTCCCCTACCCTACCCTCCGGCACGTAGCCCGTCCCGGCAAGGAAGAG
>JAISWC010000243.1 GCA_031271245.1 Tannerella sp.
TTTCCTGGCGGGCAATCCGGAAGACGGAGAAGTGATACGCCGCTTCGAACAAATCCTCCTGACGCTGGGAACCGTCAAGGGTCTGCGGGAACTGAAAGTGGGCGTCATCGGCGTGCAGCCGGACGGCTTCGAGTTCGGGGCAATAGACGGAACTTTGCCGGCCGACCGGCTGGGTGTGCAAATCGTGGCGACAGACGTGGCGGACATCCTGGAGCGGGCGGCTGCCTGTCCGCCGGCAACGGTAGCCGCGGCGCTGGACGAACTGAAGGCGTGCACCCGGGGCTGGGAAGCGATGCCGGCGGAACAGTTGGAGAAACATGCCCGTCTGCACGGCGCTTACCGGGCGTTTATCGACGAAAACGGCCTCCGGGCTGTCGCGTCGCGCTGCTGGCCGGATTTTTTCACGGCATACGGCACACCGGTCTGCGCCGTGTTGTCGCTGCTGAACGACTGTGGTGTGGCCGCTTCCTGCGAGGCGGATATCCCTGGCGCCATCAGCATGTTTATCGGCGCGGCGCTGACCGGCGGCGCCGTTTACTTCGGCGACCCGGTGGCTGTCGACCCGTCCTGCAACGGCCTTGTCTTCTGGCATTGCGGCGCGGGAGCCACAACACTGGCCGGAACGCAGGAAGGCGCCCGGCTGGGCGTGCATCCGAACCGCAAAATCGGGCCTGTCCTGGAGTTCGGACTGAAAGGCGGACGGGTCACCGTGCTCCGGCTGGGCAAAAGCCGCGACGGTTTCCGTCTGATGGCGATGGCCGGCGAGGCGCTGGACGAACCGCAAAAGTTTTGCGGCACCTCGGTTGCCGTACGGCCGGATACGGGGCTGGCTTCCGAAAAGGTCGCCGCGCTGGTTCGCGACGGCTGGGAACCGCATTTCGCGGTGGCTTACGGCGACATAACGGAAGAATTGCAGTGGATGTGCGAACTGCTGAATCTCGAATTTTTAACGTACTGACAGATGAAGAAAACGGAATTGAAAACACTGGAAGCGAAGGCCTGTGAAATCCGGAAACGGACCATTGACGAAATCGGCTTCCTCGGCGTAGGGCACATCGGCGGAGCTTTATCCGTGGTAGAGGTGCTGACCCTTTTATACTATAAATATATGGAAGTCTCTCCGGACAGCCCCGGAAAGAAAGACCGCGACCGGCTGGTACTTTCGAAGGGACATGCCGGCCCGGCTCTGTACAGCGTACTGGCCGACCGGGGGTTCTTCCCGCAGGAATGGCTCCATACGCTGAACCGGGGCGGCACCCGCCTGCCCAGCCACTGCGACATGAACCGCACGCCCGGCATCGACATGACTACCGGTTCGCTGGGACAGGGCCTATCGGCGGCCGTCGGCATGGCGCTGGGCAACCGCCTGGATGGGATTGACCGCTACGTCTATCTGATTGTCGGCGACGGCGAATCGCACGAAGGGCAAATATGGGAAGGCGCCATGGCCGCCGCACACTACCGGCTCAACCGGCTGATCGCCTTCACCGACAACAACCGGATGGGCATCGACGGATACACCTCCGAGACGATGAATATCGAAGACATTGCCGCCAAGTGGAGCGCGTTCGGATGGTATGTGCAGCGCGTCGACGGCCACGATTTCGAAGCGATGGAGGCCGCCGTTGATCTGGCGCGGAAAGAACTCCGCCGGCCCTCCATGATTGTGCTGGACACCATAAAGGGAAAGGGAGCCTTCTTTGCAGAGGGCGACACGGGGAATCACAACATGCAGGTCGACTACGGCACCGCGCTGGAAGCCTGCAGACGATTATCAACAATTGAACAGTGAAACAGCAAGAAATGCGGGCGGTATATGCCCAAACACTGATCGCGCTGGCAGAGGAAGACCCGCGCATCGTCCTGCTGGAGGCCGACCTGATGAAGGCCTCGGGCACGCGGGTTTTCAGAGACCGTTTTCCGGAGCGCACCTTTCAGCTGGGCGTGGCCGAGGCCAACATGATAGGCGTAGCCGCCGGACTGTCGGCCACGGGCAAGATTGCTTTTGCCGACACCTTTGCCTGCTTTGCCGCCCGCCGGGCCTACGACCAGTTTTTCATCTCCGCCGGCTATGCTCGGCAAACCGTCAAACTGACCGGTACCGACCCCGGCATTGCCGCCGTGTATAACGGCGGTACGCACATGACGTTCGAAGACGTCGGCCTGATGAGGAACATCCCCCGGGCGGTCGTTTTCGAACCGGCCGACCCGGTGTCGCTCCGGCAGCTGGTCATCCGCAACGCCCGCACGCCGGGATGCGCCTACATGCGGCTCTTCCGCCAGCCGGCCAATGTGCTCTACGGCGAAGACGAGCCGTTCGAACTGGGCAGGGGCAACGTCCCGGCCGACGGAACGGACATCACCCTGATTGCCTCCGGCGTCATTCCCGTGAACGAGGCGCTGGCGGCGAGGACGCTGCTGGCCGGGGACGGCATCTCGGCCGCCGTCATCGACATGCACACGGTCAAGCCGCTGGATACCGGACTGGTGTTGCAGTATGCCCGGAAGACCGGCGTCCTGCTCACCTGCGAGAATCACCAGGTGATCAACGGACTGGGTTCCGCCGTCGCCGAAACGCTTTCGGAACACGCTCCCGGCGTCCGCCTGAAGCGCATCGGCGTCTGCGATGAGTTTGGCGAAGTCGGCACGCTCGATTACCTGAAGGAACGCTTCGGCCTGACGGCGCATCATATCGCCGCCCGGGCCGTCGACGTATTGAAAAATAACCCGTAAAAACAAATGGATATGAACAGGGAAAAGATCATTATCGGCAGCACCCGCGCGGGGCTGCTTTTGAAGAAAGAATTAACCGGCCATCTGGAGAGCAGGGGTTTCCAGGTAGACGACGCCGGTATGCGGGAAGGCGGGGAGTTCGTACCCTACCATCGCGCGGCGGCCGCCGTGGCCCGCAGCATCTCGGAGAAAAGGTACGAACGGGGCGTCCTCATCTGCGGAACAGGTGCGGGCAGCGTCATTACGGCCGCCAAATTCAGGGGCGTATATCCGGTGCATGTGTTCAACACCTTCACCGCGCAGCAGGCCAAAGCCGTCAACAACTGCAACGTGCTTGTCTTCGGCGAATGGCTCACGCCGCCAAAACACGCCATTCAGTTGGTGGATGCATGGCTTGAGACGTCGTTTACCGACGGCGTGGACGAAGACTGGAAAATCTTCCTGCGCAACTGCGTGGAGGAAATCATGGAAATGGAGGAAACTTTATTTAAACCGTAACGTCATGGTTAAATGGAAATGTTTCGTCAGTCTCCATCCGGAAAAAATGTTTTCAAAGAAATCCGCGTATGGGGGAAACGAATCGAAGTCTTCAAGAAGAAATCCCCATACGCCGAAACCCTGTATCGCTCTGGGTTTCTCTTTGTCTCTGCAATTGAAAGGATATTTAAACAGATATATATAATATGGAAAGAAGAAATTTTATCAGGCAGGCGGCCGGCGGGGTATTGCTGGCCGGCCTATCGGGGATGTCCGCAGAAGCGGCGGAATCCCGTGCTTCGCGCTCGAACGGGGCGAAGTTTACATTGAAGTATGCCCCCAGTCTGGGGATGTTCAAACAACATGCCGGCAAGGATCCGGTCGATAACCTGAAGTTCATTGCCGACCAGGGCTTCCGGGCGGCCTACGACCTCGGAATGATCGGCCGGCCGTCCGCAGAACAGGAAAAGATTGCCGGCGAAGCGCAGAAACTGGGGCTGGAACTGGGACAGTTTTCCTTCAAGATCGACTGGAGCGGCTGCACGTTCGTCCGGAACGACGCCGAAATCCGGAGCCTGCTTAAGGAGAAAATGCAGGCCGGATTGGAGGTAATGCGGCGCACCGGCATTCGTAAGGGACTGGTGGTGCCGGGACATAATGACCCGAAACTGCATCCCGAGTATCAGACCGTCAACGTCATCGAAAACTTGCGGATATGCCTCGACATCATCGGGCCTCACGGGCTGGAAATCGTGCTGGAGCCGCTTAATACGCTGACCAGTCATCCCGGTCTATTCCTGACGCGCATGACGCAGGCGAAGATGCTTTGCGTGGCTGTCGGGCATCCCGGCTGCAAGCTGGTGGACGACCTCTATCACCAGCAGGTCACCGAGGGAAATCTCATTCCCAACCTGGAAGCCTGCCGGGATTACATCGGTTCCGTCCACGTGGCCGACAGTCCCGGACGCAACGAACCGACCACCGGCGAAATCAATTACAAAAACATCTTCCGCTACCTGCGCGAACAAAACTATGACGGTGTCATTTCCCTCGAACACGGGCAGAGCAAACCCGGAAAGGAAGGCGAACAGGCGATTATCAACGCCTACCGCGAGGTGGACACGGAATAATTGAGAATTGAGAATTGAGAATGGAGAATGGAAAATGTGATAATATAAGTGATATGAACAGAAGAATTTTTATTGGAAGAGCGGCCGCTGCATCAGCGGCGCTTGTGGCGGGCGGTCAGTGGACGGCCTGCACGTACGGAAAGAGTCGGCAGCAGCGCGAACAACCGTTCCGCTGGGCGATGGGATGGATTTTGTGGCGTGACTTCAAGGGGCGCGACATCCCGCTTTCCGAAGCGATTCAGACCCTGTCGGAACTGGGGCTGGACGGCATTGAATTTTCTCCCCGCAAGGGCGAACTCGAGAAGCACGGTTTCACGCGGGAGCGTTTCCGCGACCTGTTGCAGGAAAAGAAGCTTGCCGTATCGGGCAACTACTTCGGCGGAAACTTCCACGACCGGACACAGACGGATACGATTCGCACTGCCTTCGGGAACACGCTGGAAAACCTGCGCTTCTACGGCGCCCGCAACGTCATTATCGGGCCTCCGGGACGCAATGTGGAAAATATCGGGGAAGCTATCCGCGCCACGGCGCCGGTACTGAACGAGCTGGGACGAATCGCGAACGGCGCCGGCATCCGGCTGGGCCTGCATCCGCACGTGAATACCATCGTCGAGACACCGGACGAAATCGACCTGATCATGGAACTGACCGACCCGCAGCAAGTATCCCTTGCGCCGGACACAGGGCATATCCGGCTGGGCGGCGGCAACGCGCTCGACATCATCCGGAAGTATCGCGACCGCCTGAGTTATTTTCATCTGAAAGATTCGGCCGGCGAGTTTCAGCGTCCGCACTTTGGCCCCAATCTGCGGGAACTGGGACAGGGCGAAATTGATTTTCCGGGCATAATGGCGCTCCTGAAGGAGGCCGGTTTCTCGGGCTGGCTGAATGTGGAACAGGATTATACGTTCACTACGCCTGCCGAATCGGCCGCCATAAGCGCGAATTATATCCGTCATACCCTGAAACCGATCGTTAATGATAAATGATAAATGATGAATGATTTGATTTTATCGGCGCAGGAAGCGCGTATTCAGCGGGAGATACGCGGCGGCGAGGAGCGCGCGGAAGGAAAGAACCGGGCGCATCATATCCTGAAAAAAATCCGGGAGGGGAAACCTCGAATCGACGTCGAGCGGGGATATTATTTCACCCGGTCGTTTCGCGAAACGGAAGGCGAACCGCTTATACTGCGCTGGTCGAAAGCGCTGCTGCTCTACGCGCAAAAGGCAACCGTGTACGTCGACGACGGCCAACTGCTTGTCGGGCGTTGCGGCAAACCCGGACGCTACGGCATTCTCTATCCCGAACTGGACGGCAACATCCTGGGCGAGGCCATCGAGCGTCTGCCGGAACGGGAGGTGTCGCCGTTCGACATTGCAGAGGAAGACGCCCGCATCATCCGCGACGAAATTGCGCCCTGGTGGAAGGGCAAAACCTTTCACGAAAACTTTGCCCGCGCACTGACGCCCGAAACGCGGAGACTGACCTACAACAACGACGACGCGCTTACTTCGCGCTTCATTGTCAACGAAACGGCCTCGTTCCGTTCTTCGATACAGTGGGTACACGACTATGAGATTGTTCTCGAAAAAGGTTTCCTCGGCATCCGGCGCGAAGCGGAGGAGCGCCTCGCGCAACTCGACGAATACAGCCCGGTGGACAACACGGAGAAACGGCCGTTTCTGCAGGCGATCGTCAACGTGTGCGACGCCATCGTCCTCTGGGCCGGTCGCCACGCCGACCTGGCAGACAGGCTGGCTGCCGCGGAAGCCGACCCGGTTCGAAAGGCGGAGCTGAAACGCATGGCCGAAACGTGCCGCCACGTACCGGCGCATCCCGCCCGCACTTTCTACGAAGCCATGCAGTCGCAGTGGTTCACGCAGATGTTCTCGCGCATCGAACAGAAGACGGGCACCATCATCTCGAACGGGCGGATGGACCAGTACCTCTATCCCTTTTATGCGCGCGACAGGGCGGCAGGCATCCTGACGGACGGGCAGGCGCAGGAATTGCTGGAGTGCATGTGGGTCGGCATGGCTCAATTTGTAGACTTGTATCTGTCGTCCGCCGGCGGCGCTTTCAACGAAGGATACGCACACTGGGAAGCCGTCACTGTCGGCGGACAGACGAAAGAGGGTTACGACGCGGTCAACGGCCTGACGTATCTTTTCCTGAAGTCCAAGCGCGAATTTCCGCTGAACTATCCCGACCTTGCGGCGCGTATCCACGTCCGCAGTCCGAAACGTTACCTCTACGAAGTGGCGGAAACCGTCAAGGACGGTTCGGGTTTCCCGAAACTTATCAACGACGAAGAAGTCGTGCCGCTGCTGCTGTCCAAGGGCGCCGCGTTCGAGGAAGCGTACGACTACAGCGTGTCCGGCTGCGCGGAGTGCCGTATGCCGAACAGGGATACCTACACCAGCCCGAATGCATACATCAACTTTGCCGCGGCGCTCGAAATGACGGTTTACAACGGGCGGATGCTGTTTTACGGGGAGGAAGCGCTCGGACTGCAAACGGGCGAATGGGAAGATTTCCGCTCGTTCGACGAAGTGTTCGACGCCTTCCTGAAACAACAGCGGTATTTTTTGAAACATGCGTTTATCCAGCAGCATGAAATCATCCGCCTGCGCGCGCAGCATTTCGCCACGCCGTTGGGTTCCGCCCTGCACAAGCTCTGCCGCGAAACGTGTACCGATCTCCACCAGCCCCGTATCGAAGGCGGTA
>JAISWC010000311.1 GCA_031271245.1 Tannerella sp.
CAAATTTGAAATTACATGGAAAGTAAAAAATCAAAGCAATTGAACCGGCGTCAGTTCCTGGGCTATTCCGCACTCGGACTGGCTGGGTTGACTATTTTGCCGGGCTGGGCAGTGCGCAACGGAATCCGCATGGCTCCCAGCGACCGGATTGTACTGGGCTTTATCGGGCTGGGACAGCAGGGCTGTTCCGATTTCAACAGTTTTTCGTCGTGTCCCGGCGTACAGGTTGTGGCCGGGTGCGATGTGGAATCACTCAAGCGCGAGCGTTTCAAAAGACGTGTTGAAGCCTGGCAGAAAAAGCAGAACGTGGCGCAGCGCTGCGACGTGTACGAGTTCTACGAAGACCTGCTCGACCGCAAGGATATCGACGCGGTGTCCATCGCTACACCCGACCACTGGCACGCCCTGACGACCATCCACGCCTGTCAGGCGAAAAAGGACGTTTACGTGCAAAAGCCGCTGGCCTATACGGTAACCGAAGGTCTCGCGATGGCGAAAGCCGTGCGGGCTAACGGCTGTGTGCTGCAAATCGGCAGCCAGCAACGCTCCAGCAGGGAATTTCAGCAGGCCATCGCCCTGGTTCGCAGCGGAGGCATCGGCCATATCGAAACCGTTTACGCCAAGGTGGGCGATCCGCCCAAACCGCTGGACCTGCCCGAAATGCCGATCCCCGAAACACTGAACTGGAACCAGTGGTTAGGTCCGCTGAGCGATCCGAAAATCCATTATCATCCGGATCTCTGTCCGCCGATTTCGCTGAATCCCGAACAGAATGAGAAGTTATGGGGAGCCTGGCGGTGGTACAGCGAAACAGGCAACGGATTTACGGCCGACTGGGGCGCGCACATGTTCGACATAGCTCAGGCCGCCATCGGTATGGACGGTTCCGGCCCGTGCGAGTTTATCCCCAAAGGATACAACGGCGCCGAATACCTCACCATGAAGTATCAGAACGGCATTGTCATGACCGAACAGCCTTTCACCGATAAAGGCGGTAACGGCATCCGCTTCAACGGCACGCAAGGCTGGTTGAAGGTGGCCAGAGGATATATCGAATGTTCCGACCCGTCGCTGCTGACAAAAGCAGAAGAAAAAATCACCGCCGGACAGTACGAAGTCAGTTCGCCGCACATGCAGAACTTCCTGGATGCCGTGCGCTCGCGCAAGAATCCCGTCGCGCCGGTGGAAGTGGGATGCAGTACCAACACGCTCTGCTGCATTGCCAACATCGCCACCGAACTGCGCCGCCCCGTAAAATGGGACCCGGCAACGCTGAGCTTCGGCGACGACAGCGAAGCCGCCGCTCACCGGCTCTATGGCTACGAGTACAGAAAAGCCTTCTCGCTGTAAATATCCCATGCCGGGCAGGCAGAGACGCACAACCGTGCGTCTCTGCTACCCGCAGCAATGTCATCAAGTTAAGGATTAATCATTATTCAACGGCCATGTCGTTGCGGAAGTCGAAGAACGTCCGGCGCATCAGGTCGGCCAGTGTCAGCTGGTAGCTGATGTAGGCGCCCAGGTGGGAGGTATAGGCCGTGTTCAGGCGATTGCGTTCCAGCGCCAGGGATTGGCTGTCGATGTCGCCGTCGGAAAAGCGTTTGAGCGTGATTTCGAAACTCTTTTCGGCTACGGCCACGTTTTTCTCCAGCAGCTGCAGGCGTTTCAGGTTGCTGCCGACACTGGCGGCCAGGTTGCGGACTTCCGTTTCAATTTCCCGTTCCATTTGCGTTCGGCTGTAGGTATACTGCACGAGACGCGCCCGGGCGGCGCGTACCAGCGCACGGTTTTCGCCCCAGTCAAAAATAGGTATCGAAATGGTGAAGCCCACGCCGTAGTTGTAGGGACGGTTCATGAAGTCCGCATAGGAATTTTCGACGGAATTGAATATGCCTGTCGTGGTGCTGGGAGAGGCCACGCCCACTTTTTCAAAATAAGCCTCGATGTTGCCCCGAATCATCCCGTAGGCGCGCTGTTGCTTGATGTTCAGTTTCTGCATCTCGATTTGAATTTCCTGTTCGCGAATCTCCAGCCGGTTTTCCAGCGCCAGCCGGACGGCTTTCTCCGGATCGACCACAATGATTTTGTATTCCAGATTGCTGCTCAGGACAATGCTGTCGTCCAGATTGATGCCGAGCAGTTCCTTGAACGAGTTGATGGACGACGTCTGCGCCAGCAGCGCCATGTCGTAGTTACTCTGGGCATCGGCCAGGTCTACTTCCATTTGCAGGGCGTCCACCTCGCGCAGAAGACCTGCCTCGTACTTGTTTTTGGATATTTCGTACGCTTCGGTTTGCCTGTCCAGGTCCAGCCGGGCGATTTCCGCCCTTTTCTGCAGCGAAAGCAGGTTATAGTAGGCATTGCTTACATCGTATACCAGGTTCAGTTCCTCCCGTTTCAGCACTTTACTGGAACGTTCGTAGGCCAGCTGTGCGTTCCGGAGCGTCGACTTGATGGCGTTATATCCGTACAGGGCGTCCAGCGGTTGCCGGAAGCCCAGCCGCGTGTTGAGGTTCGACGAACGGTTGCCGGTGTAGTAGTCCTTGTAACTGGACAGACCCGTTTGTATGAAAATATTACCGTCGGTCGGCAGCGGCTGGTTGATGGTCAGGCCGCTGGAATAGGTCAGTTCCTTGACCGAAAAGAAAATGCCCGTACTGTCGGCTTTCTGCCGCACCGTCTCGGCATAGTTGGGCAGCGACAGGTTCATGTTGATATGGGTTTTCAAGCGGCTGGTGGCCGATTGAAGGTTGTACTCGGCGATTTTGAGTTCCTGCATCAGGATTAACATGCGATAGCTCTTTTCCCTGGCGATGTCGATGCTTTGCTCCAGCGTCAGGTAGTAGATCTCGGATTTTAAGGCCGAAAAACTGCTAATGGCCAGCATCGAGAAGAAAAACAATATCTTTTTCATATACAGTCGTTTTATACTATTGTTTAGGGCCTTTTATACAGTTCAAAAAGGCCGCAGCCATAGACGCAGCCGAAATTTTCCGCGACGGCGTTTTCCGTCAGGCGAACATTTTCATGAAAATCGCCTGCATCGTCCACGTAGGAAAACTGCCGCAACTCGTAGTCTTTTTCAAACAGCGCCAGCAGGTATTTTATGGCAAAGACCCGGTGCGCATTAAATTCGATACGCTGCGGTCCGACGGGTACGGAAAAGTAAAAGGTACCGCCGCCCCGGAGTATTTTTGTGATATTTCGCAGGGCTTTCAGGTGTCCGTTCCAGTCTATCGGATCGCCATACCGTCCCAGTCCGAAATGCTCTATGGCATGAAGCGACGAAATGGAATCGCAATAATTTTCCATGCCTTCGGGCATCCGCATCAGGTCGGCACACCGGAACCGAATGTTGGGCGATGTGCTTTGCACTTCCCGGATGTCAAAGACTTCGATCTCCCTGAATGCCGCCACATGCGCCACGAAACCGTCTATCCTTGACCCGATGTCGATATGCCGTACGGGATTGGCCCGGAAGATTCTTTGACTTACGTGCAGGTCCTGATGAAAGTAATGTCCGGACATTTTTCCTGCGGAATCGTATCTGTCGCCCAGGCACGGATAGTTCATCCGCAGGGCGAAATCCGCGGCCGCTTCACTTCTTCGCTGCTTTCTTATTTCCCCCCAGTCCTTGAAAAAAGCAGGGATACCCCGCAGATTGTTATAAAATGCGGGAGGATTGATGGCAAACACACCACATGCTACTTTGAGTCCTTTTCTTATATTCATAATTATTCGACAGTGCTGTCACATTATATTGTTTTACTTTTGTTCGAGCGGTCGGAATGAATCATTCCGTCCTTGAGGTAAATATTCCGGTCGGCATAG